>JAFGXN010000037.1 GCA_016936615.1 Spirochaetales bacterium
GGCATTAAATTGCCAACTTCTAGGTGCAAATTTAACTTTGCGTATGAGTTCAAAATTTTTCTATCCATTTGAGAAGTATAAACTAAAAGATGAAAAATAAAAATTAAAAAAATAAAAAAAAATCGTAAAATTTAGTTGACATTCTGTTTTTATATTCATAGATTAAGGTTGCTGATATTAGCATTTTTTTCTACGAAGGAGGTTTAATTAGTTTATGTTAGACGACTTGGAAATTTACGGAGAAGAAAACGATTTACCAGGACTCGATGAGGATGAATTCTACGAAGATGATTATGAGGATGAAGATGACGATGATCTTGAAATCATTGATGAGGATTTAATTGACGACTATGAAGACTATGACGACTACGAAGATGACGACGACGATCTTGATGACGACGATGAATTCTTCAATGACGGAATAGACTACGACGACTATGACTGATAATTCAACTTTTCAGCCATATACCAAAGATTTTCTAAATTATAAAAATCCCGGGATTCATTATTCATGATATGAATCCCTATCCCGGGACAATCTATGAATATCCAGGATTTTTCACAAGATTTTTTATTAACAACAATATTTACATCATTGTAAATATCATAGAGAAAATCATTTAAGTATTTAAGAACACCAGAAGCATGAGCCTTGCTTCCAACAGTGCAAATTATAAAAAAATCAGTCCAACTCGAATGTTCTAACAGGTCTAGAACTACCACATCTTGACATTTCTGATCTTCCAGAAACCTTGAAATTTTTAGTGCATCTTCTCGAACAGTATCTCGGTTCACTTTTCCCCCTAGCGACAAAACTTTCCATCGAAATTTTTCCCCAAAATTATTGTAACATCAATATTTTGCTTATATATATCATCATAAGGGGTCTCTTCGATCAAACTACACCCTATAACCTCTGCAACTTTTTTAGCATTCTCTAACGGTCCATTTCGCAATATAACCACAGTCTGTTCATAATTAAAATTGTCAGCATTTGAAACTGAATCAATCTCATAAATTCCAAAGCTACGATATATTTGACTTGTATTAAATGCTAAATTATTTACCATTGTTCCATTTAAAATCTCAAGAACAATAGTCTTTCCACCAAAATTTAGATTATCCTCATCCTTTGCAGCCTCAATAAACTGATTAATACTTGAACGAATCAGTTCACCATTGTGATGTGGCATAATTAGACTCTGATTATCAATAGTAATTGATTCTCCAAGGATTTTCCTAAAGCCAATTTTATTTAGATCCAACCCGGACATCATGCTCCAAAAAGAATAATAGCTATCATATGATAGATTAGTATCGATTTTTTTCCAACTTTTCTTTAAAAAACCTGATTTATGCAACAGCTCAGAGTTTCTTCCACCATGTTGAAAAAAAGAGACTATAAAATCATATCGGCGCTTAGATGCCTCAGAATAATCATCAAATCCTTCGTATTTTACAAATTTCGAAGCCTTGTATCCATCAAGAACGATATCTCCCGACGGTATCAGATAAATATCTTCGCTTGTCCTATCATCAATCGGATCAAGAATAACCAGCTTTAGGCCACCGACTAGATCCACAATCTCAGAGAGATCTTCAAGCTCATAGTTTATGTAAAAATCATAATCTACCGACAGTAGAGATTTTACCTGATTTCGATAATCTTTCAATCTTCCAGTATCATAAAACTGGCTAATAGCCCCGTATTTATTCTCAAAACTCAGATGAGTACTAATATTCAAGGGAACATCTACGACCAACATGTTCTTAAAATTCGTATCAAATATTATGCCTTGCGTGAAAACTAACTGCGAATCATCAGAGACAGTAATTAAAACCTTTGCAAGTCCTTGATTCTGCTGAATCTCAGAAACCTTATCGGAATCGAGTAAAATTAAAAAGGTTAATACACTCAAAATACAAATTATAAATATTGCTAATATAAAATAAAAACTTTTATCTGGCTTTTTCATCAGCAGCTCCTTTTAAATAATTATACAATTTATATGTCGGTTGATAAATAGTCTGCCCGCGACTATTTGAATACTTAATGTTTTGTTCTAATACCTCAAGCAACATAGTCTTCTCATCGTGATGATAGACTAGGCTTCTAAATTCGTTTGATACATGTAACCTTGAAGGCTCGATAAAATCTGCAATATACAGAATATATCCTAACCTTCCAGAAGTGATCTCTCCGAGGGTATGATGTCTTATTGCATCGAAGATGGATTTATTTTCAATACCCCAAACTCTTCTAGCAGTAGTCACAGCAGCAGCGCCGTGTAGAAAGATCGGATTATCCATCTCATAATCGTGCAAATGGTAGCCTGAATCTTTTGCTAATTTTATTATGTCAAAAAAATGCGTCTCACGTTCGATATCATGCAAGAGACCTGCTATATATGCTAGTTCAATATCCTCACCATAGAGATATGCCAATTTCTTCGCCTCATTCGCACACCCAATCGTGTGATGGAATCGAGATTCAGTTAATTTTTTCTTTGCATAAGATTTTATCTCTTCTTCTAAATTCAAGAAAACCTCACAAGTAAATTTTATGACTTTTTATATACCCGAGCACACTTGCTGGCAAGCCATCTATAAATTCGGGGCTACATTTCAACTGCTCCCGCAATTTCGAAGAACTCACCTGTACTGGATGGTTATCAATCTTTATATCGACATATTTCAAGGGCTCTTCAGAGTCGCAAGATTTTAAATCTCTAGAAAAAACACAAAAATCAATTAACTCTTTTAGCTCTTCGATAGATTTCCACTTAGGCAGTGTGGGGATGAGATCGTCACCAATCAAAAAAACAATCTTTTCTTTAATATTATATTTTTCAATCAAGAATTTAACAGTGTCGATAGAATAAGAGACACCTTCCCTGTGCAGTTCACACTCTTCGATTATTGCAATTTCAGATAATTCAGGCGAAGTCTCTAGTGCTAATTGCAACATCCGCACCCGATGAGAGGAGTCCACTAAGGTTTCGCTAGATTTGTGTGGCGAAATCTTAGTAGGAATAAAAAAAATTCGCTCAGGATGGAAAATCTCTACTGCTTTCTTTGCAATGTAGAGATGTCCATCATGAACTGGGTTAAAAGCACTTCCTAAAATTAGAAATTTCTTTCTCACTCGTGAACCTTTTTTACAAAGGCTAGAATTATATCATCTAGACCTTCCATCGTATAATTAGAAAGTGGAAAAATTTGTTCGCTTGGCAATTTAGCCTTTAGCTGCTCAAACTTATCCACACCATCATCACAATCAATCTTCGAACCAATTATAACTCTAGGACGATCTACAAGCTCTTTTGAAAATTCAGAGAGCTCTCCCATCAGGATTTTAAAAGAATCTAAAAAATTCTCATCAGACAAATCTATCAAAAATGCTAGAACCTTTGTTCGAGAGATATGTTTCAAAAATCTTATACCGAGACCAGTCCCATGACTCGCACCTTCCATAATTCCAGGAATATCTGCAAGCACAATATCTCCAGCAGAACTTTTCAATACCCCTAAATTAGGAGACTTTGTAGTGAATGGATAACTTGCAATCTCAGGATTAGCATTTGTTAAATTATTCAACAAACTAGATTTCCCTGCATTTGGAAAACCAACAAAACCCACATCTGCTATAATATTTATTTCGACTCGAATCTTTGCATATTGACCAGGAATTCCTGGTTGAGCATATACAGGAGCCTGTTTAACAGATGATTTGAAATGATAATTACCTTTTCCGCCTTTCCCGCCTTGAAGAAAAACAAACTCACTCTCAATGGAAAGATCTTTAAGTATCTGTCGAGTCTCGAAATCTCGAATAACAGTTCCTGGAGGAACAGAAATTATTAAATCCTCACCATCAAGTCCATGTCTTCGACGCCCCATTCCTGGCTGACCATTCGGCGCCTTAAATAGCTTCTTCTGCCTAAGATAGGCTAAGGTTTTAACACTCTTATCAACCTTGAAAATGAGATTACCACCTTTTCCGCCATCACCACCGTCTGGACCACCCTTAGCAATATACTTCTCTCTACGAAAAGAAACGGCGCCTTTCCCGCCGTTTCCTGAATATACTTCTATAGAGGCTTCATCTGCAAAAATTTCCACAAAACCATCCTATTTGTAACTACTAGTTTGAAGGTACAATATTGATATACTTTCTACCTAGTCTATTTTTAAACTCAACTGTACCAGCAGTTTTTGCAAAAATTGTATAGTCATTTCCAAGACCAACATTTTCACCTGGGTGAAACTTTGTTCCTCTCTGTCTTACAATTATCTCGCCTGCCTTAACTAGCTGACCACCTGATCTCTTAACTCCAAGTCTCTTAGACTCTGAATCTCTTCCGTTTCTAGAACTACCACCAGCTTTTTTATGTGCCATTATCTTGCTCCTGTCTTTTTAATATCTAATTTACAAAAATCACCATAACCAGTCTCTATCCATAAAAGCGATTTCAACAAAAACTTAGAATAGCTTGCTAATTCAAGCTTTTCAGTCTCATCAATATTAAATAGCTTATACTCAAAAAAACCTGGCTTATCTGACTTCTGATCAAATTTGATAGTATTCAAACTACCAATTGATAAAACAAACCCAGCTATCAATGTCGATACAGCAGAACACACAATGTCTTTCCCTTTAATATCGAAGCCTGAATGGCCTTTCATAAGGATAGAAGAGATGATCTGCTGATCATCAACAACGATATTGAATTTAATCAATATTATGCTCCAATAACATCTTCAATCTTAAGAACTGTATATTGTTGTCTATGACCGAATCTTCGCTCATATCTCTTTCGTCTCTTGAATTTAACACCAATAACTTTCTTATCCTTGATGTTCTTCTCGATTGTAGCTACTACTTTAGCGCCAGCAACGAAAGGAGCTCCAACCTTTACACTCTTGTCATCATTCAAAAGAAGAACTGAATCCAACTCAACCTTAGTTCCTACCTCTTCGCAAAAAGAATCAACTTCAATTGTTGCGCCTTTTTCTGCTCTATATTGTTTACCTTTAATCTCAACTAATGCGTACATCTCATAACCTCAAAAAAATATTTGAATAATATATATCATAACTAAACATATAAGGTCAAGCCCTGACACTTAAAATCCTACATCTTTTCTAAAATAGGGATGTTTAACAAGCTACATCCGTGTTTTAGAACCTTTAATACTGCTTTTGACAGCATTATTCTAGTAAAAACCGCATCACGATCATCATTCACCAGAATTGGAATATCATGATAAAAGCGACTAAAACTCTTACATAAATCATACAAAAAATTTGCAATTATAGATGGATCCATCTGAACTCCTGACTCAGCAACGAATTCAGGATACTCATCTAACATTGCAACTAATGTTCTCTCAATATCTGAAGATAAGATTTCAGGTTTGATCTTCAAACCTTCAACTTGATCTACAAACTTCGAAAGCAGACTATTTATCCTTGCTCCCATATATTGAATATATGGTCCTGTAGCTCCATTAAAAGCAATAGACTCTTTGGGATTAAAAATCATATCTTTTGTAGGACTTACTGTCAGAAGATAAAAATTCAAAGCAGCTAAAGCAATTGAGTCAGACGTAAAATCCAAATCTGAAATCTCAGACTCTCTACCCTTTGAAATTATTTCTTCTCGAGCCAATCTTGATAAGCTATCAAAAAGCTCATCAGCATCAACAACAGTACCTTCTCTACTCTTCATCTTTCCTTCTGGTAGATTCACCATTCCATAGGATAGATGATATAAATTCTTAGCCCAATCATAACCTAATTTTTCCAGAACATGAAACAAGACTTTGAAATGATATTGCTGCTCAGATGCGACAACATAGACTAATTGATCAAAAGGCCAATCTTCCTGTCGTGCAACTGCAGTACCAATATCCTGAGTCAAATAAAGGGTAGTTCCGTCCCCTCGTAATAAGACCTTCTTATCTAAACCAATATCTTCAAGATCAACCCAAACTGTGCCATCTTCAGTCTTGTAAAATGAGCCAGCATCAAGCCCTTTCAAAACCTCATTACGACCATTATCATAGGTCTTACTCTCATAATAGTATGTATCAAAACTTATTCCAGTTTTCTTGTATGTCTCTTTAATTCCATCAACTGTCCATTTGTTCATCAGTTCCCAAAGGGAATAGATCTCGGAATCACCTTTTTCCCACGCAACAAGCATCTCTCTAGCTCTAACATCAGCTGATTCATCACTTTTAGCCCACTGAGCAAATTTTACGTAAAAATCACCAACAAAATGATCACCTTTAACACCTTCACTTTCAGGTGTCTTACCTTCACCAAACTCCTTATAAGCAAGCATAGATTTACAGATATGTATACCACGATCATTTATAAGGTTAACCTTCTTAACATCTGCACCGTTAGCTTTCAAAATCCTAGAGATACTCTCTCCTAGACAATCGTTTCTGAGATGTCCTAGATGCAAAGGCTTATTAGTATTTGGACATGAAAATTCAACCATAATCTTTCTGTTTGAATAAATAGAATTGTCTCCATAAGAGACATTGTCCAAAATTCTTGAGATAACGCCATCTGCGACCTGAGAAGGATCTATTTTAATATTAACATATGGTCCTGCTGGAGTTGCAATAGCACCAGAATTATCACTATTTATAACCTCTGCAACCTTTGAGGCAATTATCGCAGGCGATAATCTAAAAACCTTTGCAAAACTAAACATCGGAAAGGCAAAATCGCCCAACTCAGCCTTCGGAGGCTTTTCAATAAAAATATTAAGATCTTCTACAGATATATTGTTCTCTTTTGCCACCGCTAAGAGAGACTCTTTAACAGCTGATTTGTACATTTCTTTAAGACTATCCATGTATTCTCCTAGGTCAATAAAAATTTTAACAACTCTACTCGTAATTTCACAGAATAAAGAATATAATTTTAATCGATTTTACGCAATAGTTTTTCCTGTTCAAATAAGGTATTTATTATGCCTGAGACTGATGTCAACCATTTATAGTGAGACTCCAATCTGTCAATATATTGAATATTTGATCCAGCGCGAATACTTGAAATATTTGAAAGAGAATCATATGTATTTGAATCAGCCTTGCGCAAAACCCCGGATAGAACATTAGAGATTGATAGAGTAGCAGTAACAAAACTTCTTATACACTTTGCAACACCCCGATTTATCTTGTTAGATGCCTCTGCAATCCCTTGTTCATCCTCGGAATTAAGAATTAGAACACCTATTTTACCCTTTGGTGCAATCTGATCATTATAATCTCTAATACATGTACCAATAGATACAAGAACTTGATAAGACGACTCTAACTCACGTAGATTATCCTGCTTAAAAAAATCTCCCTCACCAATCAAAATCTTTAAATCATGCAAGATATTATCAATAATTTTATTATAAGCCATCAAGGTTGCACCAGCACTATATTCATAAATGATTGGAAAGACATCACCGTAAAGATCTTTTCGATAATTATCTAGTCTTGAAATCTCAGACCCAAAAAAATTAGAAAAATCAGCTAGAAAATGTTCTAATTCTGCCTTATTAGAGTAATCAGTAATCGAAATTTTTATATATCTTTTCCAAAAATTCTTAAAATCAACAAACCAATCAGCAGTAGGTTCACTTGGAACAACCTTGTACTCTGGATTCCTATTTGAAAACTTCAACAAATCTGTGTAATGCGTCTTTTTTAAAAAATCCTTTAATGAAGCTATAACAGCCGAAACATTCTTCACCCACAAATCCAACTTCGAGTTATCAACCTCTCCCCGCTCCTGCTCAATCATAAATATATACAAGGCTTTCAAAATCATATCATCAGGTAAAATTTTAAAACTAAAGATAGCAGTACCTAAATCATTCAAATATTTCTTTGACTGCTCAATACTCGCCATCTTCTCACCATGATAATTTCTAAACAATTTAAGAAAACTATTAAAAGGAAACAGGCTAAGCTTAGTTAAACTTTCGAAGGCGATTGCATAATCTTGCATCTGGGATCTAATACTAGCATCTAAATTATCAAGCCATACCTCAAAACTAGATGAAATTTTCGCCTTTATAGACGAAATATCTGAAGACTTCAAATTATTCTTAAATGCGACAACAGAAGGATCTATCATTTCAATTAGATCTTGGTATCTATCAGGAAACTCAATCTCAAAAATCAAAGAGTAAAAAGCACCTTTATTCCCATCCTCAACCGCAGAAACAGGTGATTGAAACATCAGAAGAGATCTACTTAAAAGATACAACTCTTCCTGAAATCGCCTTCGCAGACCACTCTTATTTGCTGTAACAAGCTGACTTTCAATCAATTTCTTTGAACAGTGCCTAAGAGCAAAATCCAAAACTACATCATCTCTTTTTTTCTGCATAAAAACTGAAAAAAACCATATAAGGATCTTTTCAATTACAGATAGATCATAAAGATTATCAACACCTCGGACACTTTTTTCAATTGTAGGATCAAATGCAAGCTTTTCAAGCTCAAGATTACTTGATTTAAGTTTATCAAGCATTTGAGCCCGTTCATCTGGAGACAAATCCACAACTAGTCTTTCAAATACGTTTAATTCATCCATATTTTATTTTACCGAATATATCTGTAAAATACAACCAATAATTTATTATATTATGTTGACAATTTTTAAATTAAAAGTAAATATTCAATTAAGGAGGTTGCGACTATGGAAAAAATTTTTCTTTTTGACACTACTCTACGCGATGGAGAACAGTCACCAGGGGCGTCAATGTCTCTCGACCAAAAAATTACTATAGCTAAGCAATTAGAGAAAATGGGAATAGATGTAATAGAAGCAGGCTTTCCTGTATCATCACCATATCAGTTTGAAACATGCGCAACAGTTTCTAAGACAATAAAAGATGCAACTGTGTGTGTACTATCACGTGCTGTTGAAAATGATATTCTGAAGGCGTCAGAAGCTGTAGCAAGTGCAGCGCGACCAAGAATACATACATTTATAGCTACTAGCCCAATTCACATGGAATACAAGCTAAAAAAAGATCCTGAAACTGTCATTGATATGGCAGTAGCGGCTGTAAAATATGCAAGAAACTTGGTACCAGAGGTAGAATTCTCAGCAGAGGATGCAACACGAAGTGATTGGGAATTTTTGTATAGAATTGTAGAAAAAGCAATAAATGCAGGAGCTACAATAATAAACATTCCTGACACTGTGGGATACACAACTCCTGACGAGTATGGACGATTAATAAAAGCTATTCGAGACAATGTCCCAAATATCGATAAGGCAATATTATCAGCTCACTGCCACAACGACCTAGGACTTGCAGTTGCAAATACACTAAGCGGTATTAACAATGGAATAAGACAAGCAGAGATCACAATAAACGGAATTGGAGAACGAGCAGGAAACGCTGCGCTTGAAGAGATAGTAATGGCACTAAATGTCAGAAAAGATTTCTACGACTTCTATACCGATATTGATACAACTCAGCTTTACAAGGCATCAAGACTTTTAGCCAATACTATTGCCTTCCCTATTCCTAGAAACAAACCTATCGTAGGTGAAAATGTATTTCTGCACCAATCAGGAATACACCAAGATGGCGTAATAAAAAACAAAAAGACCTACGAAATAATGACACCAGAATCTGTAGGAAGAGTCTCAAATACCTTTACCTTTGGACGACAATCTGGAAGAAATGCATTTTTGCAAAGACTAAAAGATATGAACATCGAGATACCATCAGATAAAAAAGATATAATCTACTCCAGATTTCTTGAAATTGCTGATGCAAAAAAAGAGGTCTATGATGAAGATATCTTTTCAATTGTAAATGATGAGCTTGGAACAAAGACAGTATTTTTCAAATTAGACTACTTTAACATCATCTCCGGGGATGTGGTTGAACCTACAGCGACTGTGAGAATAGACAAGACAGGGAAAATACTAAAAGAGGCTGCGACTGGTGATGGTCCAATCGATGCAATCTTCAACGCAATAGATAAAATAACAGAGATTGAGACAAATTTAATCGAGTACAATGTTCAAGCAGTAACTCCTGGAAGAGAAGCTCTTGGAGAAGTCTCTGTTGGAATTGAAATAGGTGGAGAATATTTTGCTGGTCGAGGAAGTTCAACCGACATACTTGAAGCAAGTGCAAAGGCCTACGTTAATGCTCTAAACAGATACATGATAAAGACTCAAATTGACTAATTTAGTCTTTCTCAATCAGGATAAAGTTTGCAAATTTTTCTAATATTTGTATAAACTTTAAAAAAGATATTAACTAGTTGGGGGTCAAACTTGATCCCCGACATTTTTTTTATCTCTGCAATAACATCTTCCTGCCTCCACGCATCCTTATAGACGCGAGAATGAGACAAAGCATCATAGACATCACAGATTGATACAATTCTTGCAAAAAAAGGGATATCCTCACCAACAAGCCCGACCTCTTTTCCATATAGAAAATATCCGGTTTCAAGATCTATCTGGCCAGGATAACCGGAACCATCCCAGTTCTCATGATGTCGTAATGCAATCTCCTTAGCGACTAATTCATATTTAGTATAAGAATTTTGAAAAAGTTGATAGCCAATAAAAGAGTGCCGCTTCATAATATCTCTCTCACTATCTGTTAATCGTCCTTTTTTCTTTAAAATAACATCACTAATCCCTACCTTTCCAACATCATGAAGAATAGAACCAAGACGAAGCAAATCTCGCTCTTTTTCCCGCTGATCAGAAGGGATAGAATGCAACTCAGCCCAATAACTGTAAATCTCTACTGCCATTGAGGAGACCCTATTCGCATGTGCAGAGGTCTCCTTAGGATCACGCAGTGCAGTCATCTGAACCATCCGATTAAGCAGACTGTGAGTCATCTCAGCCCGCTCAAGGGTCATCGCAGCAATAGCAGAAAAGGAACGAGCAATTCTCTCATCTCGCTTAGTAAATTTAATAATTTTGCCACTTAGCTTCTTCTTGTTTATTAGCTGTAAAACACCGAAGACCTCGCCAGCCATAGTTGATAACGGTATAGTCAAAGACGAAATTGATTTATAGCCAGAGAGTTCATCATACTTTCGAGAATGAGAGTAAGGCTTATTCTTTGAAATATTATACATGTCGGGAATGTTTAAAATTTTTCCCTTAAGAGCTGAGAAACCAGAAATTGTCTTATCATCGATAGGAATTTTAAAGAGGGAAAAAATTAACTTTTCACCAGGTTGTAGAGTCTTCTCCTTCGTAGCATTTTGTGAATATTTAATAGCAAGATTCCTGTCGCCTGCACGAACATAGATTGAACCAGCATCTGAATTCGTGAAAGCTCTAGCCTCAGTCAACAATCTTTGCAACAATTGATCTAAATCATGTATAGAATTTATATCATTTATAATTGTGCTAAGATAATTATCAGACTGCTTTAATAATTTCATCTCTTAATTCTAAAAGAAAAAAGAGTTTTTTCAAAGTTTTTTAAAAAAAAGAGAAGAGAATCTCAGATTAAAATTGAAATACAGTCCATTACGTATTCCAACGAGTCTTTGCGAAGCACAACCTTCCTAAAACCTTCTGAGTGATCTTTGGGGTTTATATATCGCCACGAAATCAAATATATATTCCCGTTAGATATCTCTATACCTGAAAAACCTTTTTTTCCAATAACAGATCCTGAATTAAAAAGAAGAGGAACAGCAATATCTGTACTGTACAAAAGCCCTTTAGCATCCTGACCACTCGTATGACGTCTCCAAGCCTTTAGCTGAGATTTATAATTTTCGATTTTTTTCACAATTTCCTCTCGCTTCTTTCTACTCGCATTTCGATAGCGCCTTATATTCATCTCAATCTTAAACCGCAACATGTCAGATCGGGAAAGAGACTCAAAAAGCGGGCGATGAGTATGGCCAATAACAGAAATAATCTTGTGCTCTGTGGAAAACTTATATGTAGAGGTCTCTACTGCAAGCTTGCGCGGATTATGGTAAAGACGTGTAAAATTCCTGATACCCAAAGGGCCTGCGAAAATTTTAATAAAAATTGCCATAACTCTACTGTACCTATTGTAATTGGGGCTACTCTGATGACCATGATATATAAAAAAAGGATATTTATAACCTGTCAAAACCAAGCCATCGTGCAAAGCGTATGGAGTTCGATGAAGAATATTCATCAGCCAGTTATCATGATTCCCTACTATTTTAAAAAGCCTATTATCCGAAGCAAAATCATCAAATATATTGAAAATATTAGGCCATCGTCGAACAATACGAGAATAACGATCTTTCTGCAATTCCTCAACATCCCCATTTAATACTAATGTATAACTCTGAGAATTATACTCTTTCAGTATTTGAGAAAAAAGCTCAGAATTGTACTTAAAATCATCACTTCTTCCACCATCTCCAATATGTAAATCGCTAAAAATTATTATTTTTGAATCCTGCGAAATCTCTAACCTTGGAGCATTTTCATAGATATTCATTAAAATTAAATCAAAATCATAAATTTTCTTCACAAATGTGCACCTTTTTCTCTTGTAAAAAAATATATACCATTTATCACTCAGATTCAATCCAATCCGAAGCCTTTTGCACAGCTTTTTTCCAAAAATGCTTTTTCTGATATCGAAGACCTTGAGACATCTCAGGAATCCAGCGTTTTTCTTCTTTCCACTGAGAAGAAAGTTCAGCCTCGTTTTTCCAAAATCCAACAGCAAGCCCGGCAGCATAGGCAGCACCAAGTGCAGTTGTCTCTGTGACCATCGGGCGGATAACTGGAACATTTAGCATGTCAGCTTGAAACTGCATCAAAACTTCACTTTTTACCATACCTCCGTCAACCTTCAAAGAGGGTAATTCAATCTGCGAATCCTTTTTCATAGCAGTAAAGAGATCCATTGTCTGAAAGGCTGTCGCTTCCAAAACAGCACGACACAAATGGGCCTTAGTAACATATGAGGTCATACCACAAATCACGCCCCGAGCATTTGGCTCCCAGTAAGGTGCGAACAGTCCAGAAAAAGCAGGCACAAAATAAACACCTCCGCTGTCCTCAACTGATTCAGCCTGAGAATCAATCTCACGCGATGTTTTTATCATTCCTAAATTATCCCTAACCCACTGAATAGAGGCGCCAGCAATAGCAATAGAACCTTCTAAAGCATACTTTGCAGGGCTTCCCTCCACTTGATATGCAACTGTAGTCAGCAATCCATATCTCGAATGAACAATCTGCTCTCCAGTATTCATTAAAAGAAAACCACCAGTTCCATAAGTAGATTTAGACATGCCCTTACGGAAACAAGCTTGCCCAAATAAAGCCGCCTGCTGATCGCCAAGAATTCCAGAAATAGGAATTTTCGGCTCAATAACCAGAGCATACCCGTACGGAAGATCAGGAACCGAAGCCTTAATCTGCGGTAGCATTTTCAGGGGGATTCCGAATAATTCTAAAATTTCCTGATCCCATTCAAGCTTTTCTAAACACATCAAAAGAGTTCTACTAGCATTTGTTACATCAGTAGCATGGACACCTCCATCAACGCCTCCAGTTAGATTCCATAACAACCAGCTATCAATCGTCCCAAAAACAGCGTCACCTGTTTCACCTTCTTTGCGAAGATCAGGAATATTTTCTAATAACCATTGCATCTTTGATGCCGAAAAATATGGAGCAAGTGGCAACCCAGTCTTAATCCGAAGCCGATCAATGCCGCCATCAGCTATCAAATTATTCAGATAACTAACTCCTCGCTGATCCTGCCAGACAATGGCATTGTAGTAAATTCCCCCTGTTCTTTTATTCCAAGCAACCACTGTCTCTCTTTGATTAGTTATCCCTATAGAAGCAATTTGAGATGGCTCTATCTTTGAATCCAATAAGACTTTCTCAATAACCAACTTAGAATTATCCCAAATTTGCTTAGGATCATGCTCGACCCAGCCTGGTTTGGGATATATCTGCTTGTGTTCCAATTGTGCGGAGTGACAAATCTCTCCTGCAGCATTAAAAAGAATAAACCTCGTACTTGTAGTACCTTGATCTAGTGAACCTATGAATTTTTTTGACATATATTTCCCCTTATATGTAGGAGAATGTTACTACAAGAAATAAAAACCGTCAACAATCAAAATAGTGATACTTTTTATGCAAAAATCAAAATTTCTTGCATAAATATACAAAACCTCCTAAAAACGTGAAGAGTTTCACGATTTCCTGATTATAAGTATTATATAGGAATTTTTAGGAGGTTTTATGATTCCAAGATGCACACGACCCACATGTGTCAATTTTTATAA
>JAFGXN010000005.1 GCA_016936615.1 Spirochaetales bacterium
TTAAATACATATTAAAAAGAGTAATGGCTAGATTGCAAATAAAACTTTTCTTAAAAAAAAGAAAAACCCTGGAATTAACCAGGGCTTAAAATTATTTCAGATCTTTCTCATAAAGATGTTTAACTTCTATATTTTTGAAATTATTCTTCAAGGTGATTAAGGTCCCACCCTGCAGATCTTTGTCATGGTAACTTCCAGTTCCAGTCTTTAGACCGTAACCAAGAATAATTCCTTGATATTTGAACACATAGTTGTTAATATGATCATGACCTACAAATGCTCCTTTAGTGCTACCAAGTTCTTTCATCACATCGAAAAATCCTGTGTTGATCCAAGGATTACAAACAGGTTCGCCACCTTTTTCCTGAGGAATTATTATATCTTCCGCCGCAGCTTTTTTATAGGCTCTAAACTCTGGAACTGCAATGTGGAAAAAAGCCAATGAATTAACAAGAGAACCATTTAACTCATTTATCTTTCTTACATTGTAAGCATACCAAGCAATCTGATTTGGATAGATATAATCGTAATTACCCTTTGCCTTCCAATAACTATTAATCTTATCTTTTAGAGAATAATTTCTATATCTGTTGCTATCAAGCATGTACAAACTGTATGCAATCTTCTCGTCCTGAACAAGGTTAACTACATAATTGCCAACACCTTCAATATTTGTTGGACCGACTTTAAAAAGGCAATTTTTACCATTTATGTAATATTCTGCAAGTTCCTCTCTAGCCCCGCCCTCAGCGTCGTGATTGCCAAAAACAGCAGCATATGGAACATTCAAAGAATCAAGAAAAGGAATCTTAGCCTCTAGAACCTTTTTCCCATCATTTCCTGCAGAATTATCACCAGTCAAGACTATCAAGTCTGGTTGAGAATTCTTCACCAAAGCTTCTATAAGCTCGAACGATGCCTTCATCTTCGCATCTCCAGCCACACTTAACTGAATATCAGCAAGCTGTAGAATCTTGAACTCAGACTTGCCACTTACATCAAGGGTAATTGGATCATAATCATTTGAAAAGTCCATATCATAAGGAATCTTTATACAGTCTTGACTTGCACATCCAGCAGCCACTGAAAGGACCAGCAAAGCTACCATCAGCCTGATTGATTTTAAAATTTTCTGTGTCATTTTTATCTCTCCATTTTTATAATTTGTTTATATAAAATTGTAATGCGAGTTATTGTAGTTGTCTATTAGAAAAAAGTTAAATTTAACACGAGGGGGAATTGATTCTGTAAAAACTTCGATGAGCAATATCTATATAAGATGTTTCAGAGAGGTTACCCCGTAAAGCAATTCTGGTCTGCTCAAACAATTTAGGATCTTTTATCTGTCTTGCTAGAGATTCAACTAAAATCAAATGATGATTTTTAGGGGGCTATCGCCCCCTAACCCTCAATTGTTAATTTGATAAATAGTTAAAAAGCCCTAACCGCACGAACTTTTCCAGTGAATCCCTTTGAGTAGTTGCCCTGTAAGCCAGTAAGAAAGGCTTGAGACCACGCGTTTTCACTACTGAACTCGGATGACGACCAATAGCCGGAAGCAAACCCACCAACACGGGATGAGCCATAAACAGGATTGTCTTCAGCCGAGCTTCCATTCCATCTTCTGCTATGCAAAACCCAGCACATTTCATACAACTCATCCTTTGATGGTAAAAACCAGTCATCATATGTTACTTCTTCATATACGTGTTCAAGAGCATCACAAAGCTGTGCCGCTCTGCCTGAATCTGCTGTGGGAGCATTTAATACATCACAAATTAATCTAGTATTATTTTCGCCTGTTCCTATCGCCGTTCCTGTCTCTGTGACCTCAGTGCCAAATTTACCCCACTCTGCTGATGTCCACTCTGTTGATTGAGGCGCTGCCTCAAGATATCTCCAATTATCAGAAATCTCACCTTTGTCATAGAATATCAATCCTCCAGCAGGACCTTCTACTCTTAAGGCAGTATAGATCGCATAGAGGCTGGTATCTTCTGTAATGGTAAAAGTATTGCCCTCATAATACATATCTCCCTCGCCATTAGCTTGCGTATTCCAGCCCAGAAATTGCATATGGGTAGTATCATAGATTATTTCACCTTTAAGGTCTCCGGTGTCACCTAAAACAGTCACCTCATCATCAACATCGTAAGCAGTTACATCCTCAGGTACTGTGCCGGAAGTATTTCCTGTTCCTGCATTATAGGTTACTCTTACTCTGATGTCCTTATACACAACCGTTGTCTGTGGCGATCCGCTGATGGTAAATTCGCTCGGGTCTGCTATTGCAACCGATACTGTCTCACCGTTGGCAACAGTAATGTTAGAAATAGCAAGCGTTCTTGTTGTGCCTGTGACACTCAATGTACCCTTAGTCGCTCCTGTTACTGTGATGTTATCAGCGGTCAACGAAGTTGGATCAACGCTGAAGGTCAGTATCAACCCCGTTGAGTCAACTGTTCCTGATGTTCCGCCAGTTTGTACTGCACTCTCAAAGGTGACTGCTGTCAGTGTTGGTTCACAACTAATCATTAGTAATAACGATGCCAAAATCATCAAACCCAAAGCACTGTTTTTTTTCTTCTTCATATATATTCCTCCAAAGTATATTTTTTACTCAAAATTTCATGATAAAGCCTTATTTTTTGAATCACACAGATGGAATCTCTGTGTTTGTAGACAACTTCTCGATACACACCATATCGCGTATAATTAGACGAAACTGCAACATTTACACCATAAGAGTGCATATACCCTATCTAATCATGAAAATCTTTTATAATACTACCATGATAGAACCTAAAAAGCAATTCATTTTTTATTCACATCTTTTTCCCTCCGTCTGTAAAGTGTTTTTCCTATATAAACGGAATAATTTGTGTTATAATTTGCTTAAACAATATGGATAGTGAAACTTTCAGATTTTATCAGGATAATGCGGCGCATCTCTCTAGACTTTATGGCTTGGCACAATCGCCGATTGGCTCGGTGGCTCACTTTTACTTTGGAAAAAATGCAAGGGTCTTGGATATTGGTTGTGGTAGCGGGCGTGATGTTAGCGCGCTTTGTCAGATTGGGTTTGACTGCTACGGGGTTGATCCTTCGGCGATGATGGTCGAGGCTGCGAGGGCGAGCTATCCTGATATTGGGGATAGGCTCAAGGTGGGCGGTTTGCCTAATGGCTTGGATGGATTATTCGAAGAGAGCCTTGGCTGGGATGGCGTAATTTTGTCTGCGGTGATAATGCATTTGAGTGATGCTGAACTTTTTTCTTCTATATACGAGGTTCGAAAAAGGCTTAATCTTGGTGGGCGGATTATTCTTTCGCACTGCACTGCTCGAGCTGATTTGGTTGGACAAAGGGCTGGCGATGGGCGGCTGTTTATCTTGCGGTCGACGCCACAGATTGCGCTGCTGTTTGAGGGGCTGGGATTTGAGAAGATTGCTGGCTTTGATTCCTCTGATGCGCTAGATCGTGATATTGCCTGGGAGACTTTGGTTTTTGAGTTTAAGGGAAAAAGTTCTTCTGATTCAATCGATAGGATTGAGTCAATTATAAATAATGATAAAAAGCCTACTCTTCACGAACTTCTTCGAGTCGGTGGAGTTCACGGCTGCGCGTCGTGGGGTTGAGCGATGGGAGATTTGAGCCCTCTTTAGTTCATCAGAAAAAAAGACAATTTTACGATTTTTATAGGATAATTTTGGGATTTTATAGAATTTTATTGCATCCCAGACTGGCTTATCAAAGGATCGGAAGAGATGACGAGGAGACCTCCCTTAGCATGATCCACATAGGTTGACTAATAACCGGTAAGGTCATTTCTTCTAATATCGTAAAACCAAACCGCTCGTATAAATGAACATTTCTTTCTGTTTCTGTTTCCAAATAAATTGGAAGTTTGGCTTCATCTGCGACAGCTATGAGTTCTTTAAGTAATTTTCCTCCATGGCCTTTCCCTTGATTTTCTAAAGCTACGCCTATAATTTGTAAATAGGCAAAAGACTTATTTTTCATGTGTTTTTTCCTTGTCCCATCCATAGGACTGAGTGCACTGGCTATTTTCATAAAAGATATAAATCCAATTGAAAAAATAGGAAAAATACTACCACTTCGAATCATCCGCCATAAACTCATATAGGAATATTCGTCTTGAGTGATTGCCATGATGCCTTCAAACTTTTCTGAAGATGCATAGACATAACCGTATTTATAACAATATCTAATCATAAACTTGGCAACCAAGGTATATTTATGTGAATTTTTCACAGCATCCCCAAATAATTTTTTAAACAGCGGATCATCTTTAAAGGCATCTGCTAGAACTACGGTCGCTTGCCGAATTTCACTCTTATTAACTTTATGAAGATTTTTAATTTCATCCATGGGAATGCTGCGAACTCTACCAGTTGTCAATTTACTGATTATACTTTCAAAAATTATGAATAATGTAATTGTTATGCCTGTACTAATTGCAA
>JAFGXN010000038.1 GCA_016936615.1 Spirochaetales bacterium
AGCACTGAGATCATCATTGTCGAGCCGAGTATCAGATTTTTTGCTAGCACTCTCTTCTACCGCGATATGTCGCAGATTCTTGCAGACAAGAAGATTACTTTTTTACTTGAAGCTAGCGAAGATCAAATTCTTGGTTCAATTGCTATGCAGAAGTCTGATAAATTCCCAATAATAAAAAATATAAACATATTAAAACTGAATAGTAACTTCTTTGAAAAGATAGAAAAGCAGATTGATGATCTAAAGAAGACAATAGCTGCTAACAGGAGTACAGCAAAAAAGTTTAAGACGCTTTGGATTAAAAATACTATACGCAATATGGAAGATTTCTCAACTGCTGTTTCACCTGCGATTTTGACAAATAGGTTTGCAGGGCTGCCTGCAATTGTCCTTGGGGCTGGACCCTCTCTGAACAAAGTATTACCCAAAATCAAAGAACTCCAAGAGAAGGCGCTGATAATTGCTGTAGATACTGCGCTTCGGGGGCTAACTAGCCATGGAGTTGTTCCAGATTTTTTCCTAATATCTGATCCACAGTACTGGAATATCAGACATCTTGACAACACCGACACAGCACAATCTATTCTGATTACATCGAGTGAGGCTGTAGCTCTCTTTCCGAAGAGCAAATTCTCAATCTACTCAAGCTCTTCTTTTCCTATCTGCAAAAAAATCGAAGAGCTACTCAAGCCAGGACTCCCCTCGCTCCGATCTGGTGGTTCTGTGATCACCTCAGCCTGGGATCTTGCCCAGACTCTTGGTTGCAATCAAATTTTTCTTGCAGGAATCGATTTCTCATATCCTGATTGCCAGACCCACTACCATGATAGCCGGTTTGAAAGCCTTGCACTTGCAAATAGTAACAGGTTCTCACCTTTTACGACATATAATTTTGCTACAGTGAATGCTAGAACAACTTACTACGATTATAATTACTTAGGCAACAAAATAAAGAGTGATAAGCGCCTATCAATCTACAAGTGGTGGTTCGAAAGACAGTTCGAGTCTTCAAATCTAAAAAGCTTTAACCTTGAAAGCGACGGACTTGCTATAAAAAATCTAAAAAATGTAGAAATTAAAGCAATTTTAGATTTTCCAGATTCTCGCAAGAAAATTGATTCCACTCTAGTCGAACTTAAAACTGAAATATTGAAAAACAAAGGAGAGAATTCATTTAAAAAGAATACAATACACGACTTTTTCTCTCAGGAAATTGCAATAATTGAAGATATTCTGAATTCAAGCGATAAATCCTTCAAGGATTTACCTGAAAACTCACTATCGAAAGAATTTTTTCTTTTAAATTTAGATGAAATTAGGGATAAATCTGAGCTTCTGAGAAAAGTTCTTGAAGATTTGAAATATTTTAGATTTTTTTATGAAAAAATATACGATTATTCTAAAGTATAATCACTATAATCCGATAAATAATTATAGTGATTAATAATTTAAAGCGATATACTATTCAACGTCCAGGTATATCGCTTTTTTTTATTTTAATGTTTAAAACTTCGCTCGCCTGTGTAGACCATTGCAGCGTTAAATTCGTTGCAAGCCTCGATTGATTCGAAGTCACGAAGAGATCCTCCTGGCTGTATGACAGCTGAGACACCTTCTTTTAGACCAATTTCTATACCATCTCGGAATGGAAAAAATGCGTCTGAGACCATTACTGAGCCTTTAAGACCAGCATTATCTTTTGCAACTTCGGCAAGAATCTCCTCTCGCTTAGCTTCATCGTCAAGAAGAGCCCATGGGGTGCCATATTTTACAAAAGAGAGCCTATCCCAAGCCTTTCTGTAAGCCTTATCTCGCGCAATCTCTGCTACTCCAACACGGTCTTGCTCGCCAGTTCCGATTCCCACTGTCGCGCCATCTTTTACAAACAGAACAGAATTTGAGGTTACACCACTCTCAACTAACCAACCAAAAAGCATGTCTTTTTTCTCCTGGTCTGTAGCTTCGCGATTAACACTGTAGCTCTTGCCCTGATAGACAGATTCAGCCTTCAAGAAATCGTCGATAGATTTGACTTCAGGAGCAAATGACCATTGAACTGCAAGTCCGCCATCGATTAGAGATTTATAGTCGACAAAATACTCATGTCTAAAATCTTTGAGTCTTGCAATGTTGTCAATCTTCATAACTCGAAGATTCTTCTTTTTAGCAAAAATTTCCATAACGCCAGGTTCAAACTCAGGTGCTGCGACAACCTCAGAGTAGCTTGATGCTATCATCTGCGCAGTCTCAATATCGATTGCTCTATTTAAAGCTATTGCACCACCAAACGCAGCAATTCTATCAGCCATGTAGGCTTTGTCATAGCTGTTGGCAAGAGAATTGCCGATTGCTACACCACAAGGATTGTTGTGCTTTACAATTACAGTTGCAGGATCATCAAGATATCTAAGAATATTTAGGGCATTATCGATATCTGTTATATTGATCTTACCAGGATGCTTGCCAGACTGAATCAATTCGACATCCGAAGCCAGATATTTGCCTGGGAGGATGGATTTCACCTCTCCAAGTGTCAAATTACCATTTACTAGCTTATACAAGGCTGCTGGCTGTGATGGATTCTCTCCATAACGAAGACCTCTATCTTCGCCACCGATATTCCAAGTAACTCTCTGATAACTTAGAGTCTGTCTCTGACTTTCGTCAATAAAAGAGATCTCCATCTGTGCTGGGAAACTATCTTTCTTGATAGTCTTATACATTTTAGTTAAATCACTCATCTATCTTCTCCAATAATTAATGACAATTATATATTTTTTCTACCATTGAAAAATCTGTATCACCAAGATAATCAGAAATTGCACGGTCATAATTTGCTGTATGTTCAAATGATTTTTTTGCAAGGTTGAACCTCGTAGATAAAGACAAGCAACCTTGAGCATGTTTCATTTCAGAAATAAGAGCTGAATAATCTGAAGGATCACAAACAGAAGCAACCCTGATGAAATTCTTTGCAGAAGCTCTGCACATACATGGTCCACCAATATCGATATTACCACGAGCAATTTCAGGTGTGACATCAGATTTTTTAATAGCTTGCTGGAAAGGATACAAATTAACAACAACCATATCTATATCAGAAGCACCTACTCTTTCCATATCTTCTCTATGATCTCTATTATAAGTCTCACTTAAAATCCCCATGTAGATCTTAAAATCTAGTGTCTTGACAAGTCCTCCCTGCATCTCAGGTTGCCCAGTGTAGTTAGAGACAGAAACAAGATTGTTAGACCATCCTGAGCCTAAAAAATCCTTAATCGCATTAAATGTTCCACCAGTAGAATAAATTGTAACCTTAGGATTAACACTAATCAAACCAGCAACAAACTCTTCAATCCCTGTCTTGTCAGAAACACTGATTAGGACAGTTCTAATCTTTACCAAATTATCGATATCAACGACATTATTAAAACTCATTATTTCACTCCATTATGTTTTTTTGCTGATTTTACAATATTGAACAATAGCATTGTTCTAGTCATAGGACCAACTCCACCTGGAACAGGTGTTATATATGAGGCCTTTTCTTTGACAGTATCAAACTCGACATCGCCACAAAGCCTAAATCCACTTTTCTTTGATGAATCCTCGATACGATTAACACCAACATCAATTACAATCGCACCTTCACGAACCATATCAGCCTTAATCATGTTAGGTTGCCCTGCAGCAGCAATAATTATATCAGCCTGCAAGGTCTCAGCCTTTAAATCTGCTGTTCCTGTATGACAAATTGTCACTGTAGCATTAGCATTTTTTCCTCTTCCTAGAAGAAGATTCGCAACTGGCTTTCCAACAATATTACTTCGACCAACAACAACAACCTTTTTCCCTGAAGTCTCAAGTCCTTTGCGCTTGAGCATCTCTAGTACACCATTTGGAGTACATGGCAAAAAAGCCTCCTGACCTGTAACCATTCGACCAACATTTATTGGATGAAAGCCATCTACATCCTTCTCAGGAGAGATTGCATTCAAAACCTTATCAGAATCGATATGCTTTGGAACTGGAAGTTGAACAAGTATGCCATGAATCTTAGGATCATTATTCATCTTCTCGACTAATGCCAACAAATCAGCCTCAGATGTTGTCTCTGGAAGCCTATTATCATCGGAATAGATCCCTACCTCTTCGCAATCTCTCTCTTTTGCAGTAACATAAGACCGACTAGCTGGATCATCACCCACGAGAATTACACCCAATCCTGGCACAATACCTTTTTCCTTTAACTTTTGAACTTCAAGCTTCAACTCAGTCCGAATATCTTGAGAAATTTCGTTCCCACTAATTATTTCAGCTAACATATCTCCTCCATAGTTATAAATAAAAAATTAAAATACAAAGCCTATACTAATTTTTATCATAGTATATATGCTTTTTCAAGTATATACTATTGATATTGTAACTTTGCAATGATATTATTGCTTATAAATTCAAATGGAGAAAATTTTGAAAAAAAACATTCTTTTAATAATACTCATATTTTTATCAAGTTTTTTTACTTTTGCTGATGAAAATGATTCGAGCACTACAGCAGAGACAGAAACCTCATCTGAGGAAGAAGCTTCTACAAACGAAAAGAATATCGATAACACACTTTTCAAAGGTGAACACCAGTTATGCTTTGCACTTGGCTTAAATGTTCCGATGTTTACCAAATTCCTATATGACAATTCAATCGGAGATAATGGACTTATCTTCGGACCTGACATGTATCAAAGGATTCCAGTCGGTGGAATGCTTGGACTAGACTACAAATTTGCAATTGCAGATAACTTTCTAGTTGGGGGCTCGCTTGAAGGCGGTCTATTTTCTACTACAGGTGGCAACACCCACACTATTGCAGCTTTAAGCGCATCTTTTACATACAATATAAGGAGATGGCCTTTTGATATCCCGTTAAGCATCAATATCGGAGCCTACCTTAACACACTCAAACTTAAAGACTCTCAACTTAGCTATACTTCAGCTAATATTTTTATAAAGCCACAATTTGCATTCTACTGGAACATCAATCAAGATTGGGCATTCGGCTTCAACACATCAATGTGGATGTTACCTGAGTTCTACGCCGATGAGGCTAAGAAGAATGATGCTGCTATGAGTTTCTACTGGAATTTTGGACTAACAGCTAGATATAGGTTAAAGAGGTAGATGAATATGAAAAAATTAATACTATGTACAATAATTACTTCGCTCTTTTTAAGTTGCAATATTGAAAAAGGAATTTTTTACACACTTCAAACTGAGAAACCTGCATCAAATTCTGGGCTCAACCAATATTCAACCATACACAAAGTAGCAGAAGACTCAACGAATTTATATATTCTTGGTAATATGATAATGACTTTGGAAAAGACAAAGGCAATTGACTCAGAAAATAGTGAAAATTGGTCACTTTTAGACACTTTCAAAGATCCTGATTTCAAACCAGAAAAGGCTTCACACCTCTCAGCTAGAGACTTAGAAAGTTTTGATGGCAATATATATGCCTCTTTTACAAATCAAACTGAAAACAGATTAGTTTACCTTAAAAAAGATGATGACGATGTGAATAAGTGGTTCCAAATTGAATTAAACTTGACTATAAATCGCAACGGAAATAACGAGAGTGGCTCTCTGAGCGAATTAAAACTTGAAATAATAAAATTTTTAAAAACTGACAGTGAACTCTACATTTTGTGCAACGACAAGAGTCGATTCTTAGAAAACACTTCTCGCAACACAATAAGTTACCCGCCTATTTACTATATGTTCAATATTGATGCTTCAAATATTGCTAGCTCAAATGTATTCCCTGCTGTTGCTGTAACTGGAACAATTGGTCAGCAAAATGTAGCAACAGGATTCAACTATTTTATTGAAAAATTAGTAAAATACACTGATGCAAGCTTGGTAGAAAAATATATATTTTCAGCTGGGACTCAATTCTACCAGATTAGCGGAGCAACAATTCTAGACAGTGGAATTACCAAAATCCCAACTATAGATGAAAACGCTACTAACTACCTTAAAGAGATTATATCATTTGATGTACTTCCACTCGAGAATCAAAATGATTTAATTATGGTAAATGGTTGGTTCCTTCAGTCAGAAAGAAAGAGATTTAGAAATTTTGTAATTTTCCCTGCTAACGGTGCAGTTCCAGAAATGATTCTAAGCGCTGACTTAACTATGAACAAGACAAATATAGACCCTACAGAACTTAAAGGGACAAAAATTTTCTTTATTAACAAGACTCAAGAAGCGTCGAACTCTCTATTTTTAGTCGGAACTAGACTCGGTTTCTACGATTATAACCCTCTGACCCTTGATGCAAGTCGAAATTTTACTGGATTTTCATACGCTTCGACAGATGGAACATATACGACAACAAACAAACCTGTCAAGACTGGTGCAATCTCTAGTGATGAAAATGTAAATACAAATTTTAACACTGTGAGCGATGTAGCAATAATATCTCAAGCCTTGTACAATGTCTCAATAATTGATTTTTACGAGACAACAATCAATGGCAACACATACCTTTTTGCATTGACCGCAGGAAACAGCCTCTGGTACTGCAACCTAGGGCCTATCAAGGATGCAGGATTTAAGATTTGGAAAAGAGTATAATCTGCGGAATAGATGAGGCTGGAAGAGGCCCCATAGCTGGACCAGTCTGCGCTGCTGCGGTAGTCTTCAAAGCTGACTGTCCAGCAGAACTTTTTTCACAACTTAACGACTCAAAGAAACTAACAGAAGCTAAGCGACTCTCACTAGCAATTGAAATTAAAAAGCACTCTTTCTGGGGTGTTGGCTGGTTCTCACATTCTGAAATTGATAGAATCAATATTCACTGGGCAACTCTAAGCGCCATGAAGAAGGCCTACAAAGCAATGAGACATGAAGCTGACATAGCATACGTCGATGGGAAATTCACACCAGAAATTGGAATTGATGCTCAAGCTATAGTAAAAGGAGACTCTCTAGTAAAAGAGATTATGGCTGCCTCAATTATTGCCAAGACTGAACGAGATAATCTGATGCAGATACTTGATAACCGTTACCCAGGTTGGGAATTCAAAAAAAATAAGGGATACCCAACAAAAAGACATAAAGAATTATGTCAAATTAATGGAATATCCCCATACCATAGACTCTCTTTCAAAAGAAACTAGTCTAAGTCGCTTGAAATATTTTTTCGTTTAAACGATTTTGGCTTTCTCTGCTTCATGTAATCAATTGCCTTCAGCATCTCTACTTTAAAAGTATCTAAATCCTCAGGAAATACTAAAATAGACTGTCTTTCGAAGCCAGAAATCCCCTGCTGCTTGCTCTCAACAACATTCAAATACAACTCACCTTTCCTATTTTCTTTTACATTAAAAAAATAAGATCTTTTCTCAGTAACTATTTTAGAAGAAAAAACTTCACCTCGCTCACCCATATATACATCTCCAGATTATTATAATTAACTATACTAAAAATAATGATTTTAATCAATTAGATATACAAGTAGTCTAAAATTTTTTGATAAATCAGAGAATTAACATAGCATCGCCATACGAAAAGAACCTATAAGAGTTCTCAATAGCCTGATTATACGCATTTTTTATATTCTCACTACCTGCAAAAGCCGAAACAAGAACAATCAAGGTTGAATCTGGGGTGTGAAAATTAGTAAACATCTTCGAAACAACATTGAATTTGTAGCCAGGATAGATAAACAAATCAGTTGAAGACTTTCCAGCACAGACTTTACCATCAGAGAAGGCTGACTCAAGTGTACGCACCGAGGTTGTCCCGACAGCAAGAATATTCCGGTTGGATGCTAAGGCTGAATTGACTCGCTGTGCAGTTGCCTCGCTAATCTCATACTCCTCGGTGTGCATCTGGTGATCTACTAAATTTTCAGCATGAACCGGTGCAAAAGTCCCAAGTCCAACATGAAGTGTCACAAAATCTATCTCGATGCCACGACTAGCTCCTTCGCTTCTCAATTTATCAAGAATCTCTTCTGTAAAATGTAATCCAGCAGTTGGGGCTGCAACAGAACCAGAAGTCTGAGAATATACAGTCTGATAACGAGAAGAATCCATCTGCGTATCTTCTCGCTTGATATAAGGTGGGAGCGGAATATGTCCATGCTTCTCTAAGTATGCCTCATCAATCTGTGAATCTAAACGAAGAAGCTTGTAACCATTTCCAAGATCCTCGCAAAGCTCACCTTGAATACCATCTGGGAAGAGATATTTTTTCCCTATCTTCTGCTTTTTAGACTTATTTGTGATGACAGTCCACTGCAGAAAATCCTCTTTTTCCTTTATAAAAAGAAACTCAACCTTAGCCCCTGTCTCAGATTGCGCATAGATTCTAGCCTTTCGAACCTTAGTATTGTTAAATATCATTAGAGTATTATCAGGTAAAAAATTTAAAATATCTGTTACCTTTGCGTGAGTTATAGCCTTTGTAGCTCTATCAAAAACCAAAAGTCTTGACTCGCCCCTATTCTCAGTTGGATATTGAGCTATCAATTCAGGAGGTAGCTCAAAATAAAAGTCTTTCATTTTCATTAGATTTCTTCCTTAAGCCTAAATGTTTGTATGCATTCTCAGTAACAACACGACCACGTGGTGTTCGCTGAATAAATCCCATTCTAATCAAAAATGGTTCGTAAAAATCTTCAAGTGTCTCGACTGATTCGCCAATGTTGATAGCTAGAGTTTCAGCACCAACTGGTCCGCCACCATAATTATTTATGACAGTCGTCAAGATTCTCCGGTCTAGCTTTGTCAAACCAAGATCATCAATCCCGAGTCTTGCTAGCGAGGAGTTAATAATTTCTATGCCGATGTAACCGTCAGATTCTATCTCAGCAAAGTCTCTCATCCTTCGCAAAATTCTATTCGCAATCCTAGGCGTTCCTCTCGAGCATGATGCAATCTTAACAATCCCCTCATCGGAAATTTCTAAATTCTCAATCGATGCTGATCTTCTGACAACCGCAGAGAGCTCCTCGACCGAGTAGAGATCGATGCGCAAGTCAATTCCGAAGCGACTAAATAATGGCGCAGAGACTGAACCAGCCTTTGTCGTCGCGCCGACAAGGGTGAATGGTGCTACAGGAACACGGATTGAGCGGGCAGAAGGTCCTTGACCAATTATCCAGTCAAGTTCGTAATCTTCCATTGCAATATAGAGCATCTCCTCAAGAGCAGGCTTCAATCTGTGAATCTCGTCAATAAAAAATACAGTATTCTCAGTAAGCGATGTCAAAATTCCAGCCAAATCCTTGGGTTTGTCTAAAGCTGGCGCAGAAGTAACCTTAAACTCTGCATTCATCTCAGAGGCAATTATCCCTGCAAGTGTAGTCTTGCCCAATCCTGGAGGACCAGAGATAAATAAATGGTCAAGACTCTCGTTGCGATTTAATGCAGCTTGGATAAAGACCTTTAGGTTTTTCTTAATCTCCGATTGACCTTGAAACTGATCAAGAGAACTAGGTCTCAATCTGACCTCGGAGAGATCTGTATTTGTATTAAAATTAGAATCAACAACAATATCACTCATAAAATCACCTTGAATTTAACCTGATAATAGACTGTTTCAAGATCTCACGCTCTAGATTTTCGCCAGAATGAGAACCTGCCAAAGAGTTTCGCAAATCAGAGACACATGAATAAGCCAATTTCTTATCAAAACCCATTTCAATAAGCGCCTCGCTAATCTCATCATATTGCTGTGACTGGGAATTGCCATCCTGAGCTAGACTTAACTTGCCACGTAGCGATAAAATAATCTTCGAAGCTGTCTTTTTGCCAATTCCAGGAAGGGTCGCTAGGCTATCTGCATCATCAGAATTTAACAACGCAATAAAATTCTCAGGGGTTGTCTTTGACAAAAGCTTCACAGCCTGTTTAGGTCCAAATCCGGAGATGCTTATTAGTTGAAGAAAAATCTCACGCTGCTTTAGATCCTTAAATCCATACAACTCCATTCTATCTTCTCGATGATTTAAATATAAAAAAAGCCTAACAGTAGCATCTACAACAAAGCCATTAGAACGAGGATCAGGAGAGTGTATAGCAAATTCAAGAGCTCCTGTATCAATAAAAATTTCAGATTCTCCGACATAAGAGACCTTTCCCTTAATACTATTTAACAAGTTGTCCTCCTATCTTTGAATGAAACTCAAAGGTGTTATAAAAGCAGATCGATGCGGCTAAGGCATCTGCAGCATGGTCTGTAGTAATTTTGGATTTAATCCCAAGTAACAGCTCAGTAAGCTGCCTTACATAATCCTTTGAAGCAGCGCCATTACCAGTGACATTTTGCTTAATCTGAATAGGCGTGAACTCTTTTACAGGAATATCATGCTGGTGCAAAAGAAGGAGTAACACACCCTTAGCTTGAGCAACAGGAATACCAGAAAGCCTATTCTTTGAAAAAAATAGGCTCTCTAACCCAGCAAATTGTGGTTTGTATTTCAATAATATTTGACTCAATTGGTTGTAAATAATGTTTAACCTATCACCAGCCTCAAGCTTTGATGAGGTCGTAATGGAGCCGTAGTCTAAACAAGATAACTTGTTTGATTTAACTTCAATAACGCCCCAACCTGTATTTGCAAGACCTGGATCAAGCCCTAGAATCACCATAACTATTCCATATCAAAATCGTCTGGAACTTCGAGATTTGTAGAAACAGTCTGAACATCATCTAAATCTTCCAATTTCTCGACAAGTTTTAGAGTCTTCTCAGTCTTCTCATTATCTAAAGAGACAGTTGTCTCTGGAACAAGAGTTACCTCAGCTGATGATTCCTTGTAACCAGCTGCCTGTAATGCAGTAAGAACAGCCTCAAAGTCATTAGGCTCAGTGGTAATCTCAAATACACCATCTTCACCCTCTACATCATCAGCACCAGCCTCAATTGCAGTCATCATCAACTCATCAGCATCAATACCTTCACCTTCAATAACTATAACACCTTTTCTGTTAAAAAGATATGAGACACATCCTGCAGTTCCGAGTGATCCACCACCCTTAGTCAAGGTAGACTTAACATCAGATGCTGTTCTATTTTTATTGTCAGTTAGCGTAGTAACCATAAAAGCTACACCACCAGGGCCATAACCTTCATAGACCAATTCAACATAATCAGCTCCACCAGACTCACCAGAGCCCTTCTTCACTGCTCTCTCAATGTTATCCTTTGGCATATTTGCAGCTTTAGCTTTAATTATAGCTGTTCTAAGTGTAGGATTTGAATCAGGATCTCCTCCTCCCATCTTTGCTGCTACAGTAATCTCTTTGATTATCTTTGTAAAAATCTTTCCACGCTTTGCATCTGCAGCGCCTTTTTTATGTTTAATTGTTGACCACTTACTATGTCCTGACATATCAACTCCTGTATAATAGTTTTTATAAAAATATCATAATAATCAGATAGATGTCAACTAATAATAGTAGAGACCTTGAATTTATGCTACAAAACTTGGAGAGCCATCATTATTCGGACAATTAGGTGTTGTGGGCGAATTCTCAGGATCAAAATCAAGCGAGCTAAATGAGATTATAAGTCCTATTGTTTTTATAGCCTTCTCAAGAGCAAGATTTATTGGATATTTCTGACTTGAATAATTAGGGTTCAAGGCTGCAACTAAATTATCATAATAGACATTCATTGGAAGCTCAAAATCGCTATTACTCAAAATCCTAGCTTCGAGCTCGGGATAGCTTCTCTTGATAATCTTACAAAGAATCGGATTTTGCATACCACTCTTGTGATATCTAGCTGAAAAACCAAAAAGACGACAGAGAAGAGGCCTTAAGAGATATGCAGAACATCCGCTTTTGTATGTTAAAGAAAAATCTCCGCAAAACAGCAAGCAAGGACTATCTTCTGACAATTCTTCAAGCCTTTGGAGGTATTCATAGGCTAAATCATTTTCCCATAGATGTATGGCAAGATGAAAAAATTCAAATTCTGAGACTTCGATATTCTGATTCGAAGTATTGCAACAATTTGCACAATCTTTGAGACAATCAAATCCGAAGCAAGACTTATACTCTGCAATATGTCTATCTAACTCTAAATAAATATCTTTAAGCTGACTCAATCCCTCGATTTTTTTCTCAAAAAATTCCAAATACCTCTTCATATCTACCTCGAAATACCAGATTAATAGGAATATATAGAAATTATCAGAGTTTATCAAGAGATTTTTTAAATTTTTGAGTATTTTTTTAAGACTGCTTTCTCTTTCTTTGATAAAAACGCATTTAATCTACTATAGACAACTCGATGATACTCTAATACCTTAGCTAAATTACTTTTCCCCAAAATCTGCCTCTTTATTAGGTCTAAATCATATGGGAAAAGTGTTAAATCCTCAAAAGACAAAAACTCATCATTCTCAGATTGGACAGCCAACATATTTTCAATTCGTATTCCATACTCACCCTTTTTGTAGAATCCTGGCTCGTCAGTCAAGACCATCCCTGGTGCAAGGCAGAGCTCTGACAAATTCTTGCGTATTCCGAAAGGTCCTTCGTGGACGTTAAGGCAGAAGCCAACCCCATGACCAGTTCCATGTCCATAATCCTTTAAATCGCTCCACAGATTGAATCTAGCAAGTGTATCAAGCTTGGAGTTCGGAGTATCTTTAGGAAAAATTGAATGCTTCAAGGCAAGATGCCCTTTGAGAACCAGAGAATAATCGCGTATAGCTTGATTAGACTTTTTTCCTAAAGAAAAAACACGAGTAACATCTGTAGTTCCACAACTATACTGGCCCCCGGAATCAAGCAACAGCAACTGATTATCAATCACAGGCTCAGACAATCTAGCACATTTGTCAGGATCAGCCTTGTAGTGAATAATCGCACCGTTAGGCCCCCATGCAGAAATCGGTTCAAAACTTTCTGAGAAATACCTGAAACCTAATCGGGCAGCAGCAACCTCGCGACACCTTGAAATTTTCTCCCCAAGCACAAACTCATTCAACTCCCATGAATTTAGCAAACTCTTGTAAAACAAGGTCAAAGCAACCCCATCACAGATCATAGCCTTGCGAAGTAGCTCCAACTCATCAGGAGTCTTAATATTCTTATACTGATAGAAACTACTCAAATCAGAGAACAATACACTCCTGAACCCTTTAAGCTCCTCAAGGAAGGTATAAAGCTCCCCATTCAAGGAGGTTTTTGAAAAAAAGATGTTCATCTGATCTAAGGCAATCTCTAGAATTTTTTCTTTCAATAATGTAACAGAATATGGCTTAATCTCGATACCTAATTGGGTTAATTCAAACCTATCCTGCTCATCAAGTAGTTGCTCGTCACAGAAAAGTATGGAAAAGCTATCTGCGACTAATAAATATGAGTAGAAGACTGGATTAAACTCAATATCAGAACCTCTAAGATTTGTAAGCCAGGCAACATCATCAAGCGCGGAGAGTAGCATCAGATTATCCTTGCCTCTGTAAAAAATTTCATTTCGAATATACTCAAGACGTTGAGCTACGATAGGAAATTTACTTAAACTAAAGATGTTCTTGTGTCGTGGCTTTTCTCGTGGCAAAAAGTCATCTATTTCATCTGTATTTACAACTAAGCAGTTTTCTTTTTTTTCTCTCAGCTTAAGTAGACTGTTAGTCGCAGTACACGAAAAACTAAGCCCGACAGTGAAGGAGTCTAGCCCCTGTTGATCCAACCACTTATCCCAAGAAGGGTCAATCCCCTGCTTCATCAGTGTAAATCCACCCGCCGCAGCTAACTCTTCGGCTTCGATAAAATACCGCGAATCAGTCCACAGCAGGAGCTGATCTGCTGAGACAACAACAACCCCGTATGAGCCTTTGAACTTCGTAAAGAGCTCTTTCTCATTGTAGATATCATCAATATACTCGCTCAGATGAGGATCACTACTAAAGGTAATGTAAAAATCGATTGCACTATCTTTTAACTTTTTCCTAAATTCTGTCATAAAATAACTATTCATAACCTAATAATAAAACAAAAGCCTAATCTTAGCAATTGCTAAAACTAGGCTTGTTGACTAATTTACTGCTTCAACTCCCCGACCTCAAGAGAGTCGCCTAACCATCCAACAACTGGATTGCTAGAGGTGTTTGTACCTAATTGTACCTTGTTAAACTGCTCAATTCCTCCACGTGGATTTGACAATGTAGGGACAGTTATTATCTCCCAATTACCAGAATAGGCTTGACTTGCCCCGCTCTCTGCTACTCCATGGGTCAAAATATTGCCCACAGCAGTTGGATATGCTATCCTTACAGATTTATTTGTTCCATTGTAAGAATCAGCATAGTATGCGATATAAGGCAATCCTCCGATGAACTGAATATTTGTCCATGTTCCAATTGAGAGATATGCATCAATTGTAAAAATCTGAACTGAACTGTCGCTTAACTTAACCTTCGCAAACTTCAAATCACTGTTAGCTCCGTCATAATATGCCAAATATAGATCTGTACCGTCATCTGTCATTGATACATAACGACCATTTAATGGTGTAGTATCAACTTCAATTGTATCCCAACTTGAAGCAGCATTTGCTAATTCGCTAGAGGTGTGGTCGCTTGAATATTTAATCTTCAAGGTAGTGTCAGACTCGTCGTAGTAGGCAACATAGATTGAACCTCCGAGAAGGGTCATCGCGTAGTGCTGACTTGACTTACCACCATCAGTATCAGGTATTACAAAATTTCCATTTGAAGCGACATCAGAATCTATGGTTGGCTCTGTCAAATTATCACTAGTATCACCATCAGTCTTAAATGAGAAGAAACGAAGACTCTTCAAACTTGGATGAGCATCATAGACAGTAATATAGACCTGTGTCGCTGCATCTGAACCAGATGCAATAATCTTAGGATATTTAAACCTATTTAACTGTCTACTAGAGTAATCTACTCCGATAAGCTCGATAACTCCGCTCTGACCAGCATAGGCATTATCAATCCTTGCTCCACCTGATTTATCATTGTAATTAAGTTGCAAGAAGCCAGATGAGCCACCAGCAAAAGCATCCTCAACTGAAACAATGTAATAAGTATTACTACTATTCTTTGCAATCGCAGTAGACCGCTCAAACCACCTTCCTATCAAGGCACTAGTTGAATCCAATCCTGTTGTTCGGTATGTATAACCGTTATTATCATTACAGTAAGCAAATATTGGCGTATCACCAGCCATCACCATATCAGGATAGTAAAAAGTCTGATTAGTAGTAGAAGGTAATAGCTCTGTTAACTCCCACAAATGAAGATACCTATCATCTTCCCAAATCTCACTAATTATAACACCTGTCTCCTTCTCAAGATTCATATCATCACTTCCGTTTAGATTATTAATACTTGGAATAGAACCATTGAAAATAGTTAAATATCCTGAGGTTGAGATATCTTTTGAAACCTTGACCTGAGTCTTAGAGACATATGTAGTAGTCAAAGCAGTACCATCTCCTGTAGCAGATATTGCTGTGTCAGAGAGATATGCTGTGGCGCTTGAATGAAAATTGAAACCAGTCACTATAAGATTGTCAGATGCATCGAGATTGATAGAGTAATATCCTTGTGCTGATCTCAAGACATCAGAGGAGAGCCCAGTTGCCTCATTTACTACAGACAAAATATATGGATATACATTGACATCAACACTGTAGATATCTGCAGGATCTGGCGATGGGTCATCGCCATTAAATTTACCACTCAAATCCTCTACAAATAATTCTAATCCAATATCCTCACCACTTGCTCCATCAACTAATGAAGTATCAAACTTAAATGTCCAATAGAGGCTGTGACCTCCAGCATCAGTTAAGGTCTGGGTCCTGTTGACTCGTGTATCAATAACAAAGAGATCCTCATCTTCTGAAGCTAACAATCCAGAGGCACTACCGCTAGCGACTAGAATCTTCTCATCTGCATCAATAGTTCCATTTTTGTCTTTATCATATCCAATGTAAATATTATTTATAAGTTGATCATCGTGAGCATATCCGTAGATGTAGATATCACCACTTAGGCTAGGTCGCCCGCCATAGACTACATAATCCGAGGACTCGTAGTGACCAAAGACTGTGCTTTCGAATTTTCCGACAGGAACAAAACTATCAGATTCTGTATGAGTGTATCCCCAAGCTGTTCCATTATAGTAGAGATATTCACCATCTTTTTCTCTATCATAGAACTGAATAAATCTACCAACAGGATAATTGTCATCAACATTGTCAATAACAACCTTAACATCTAGCTCAACAATAATTCCAACATCATCTACAACTCGACAAGTAATAGTATTCTCACCCTCAGTGTATCCTGAAGTGTCAAGAACCTCGAGGACATTGCTTGAAGTATCAACATTTAGCTGAACACTATCCTTGATAAAATAATAGAGCTTATCCCCGTTACCACTAGAATCATTTATTGTCAACTTCAAATAATTATATCTAGCAGTTACTAACGAACCTGGATTATACAAAGATAACTCTCCAACATCTGCTGAATCACCATCATTGTTGAGATCTATTCCAATCTGAACTGAATCTATAACAGGCTTTGAATTCTTGACAAAGATTGTATCACTGTAATATTTTCCATTCTCAGCAACATCAAAGACGATGTAGTGTATTTTGTATTGACCATCATCAAGAAGGTTTGAATCAAACTTAAAGAACCAGTTATATGTCAGCTCAGCGAGAGTAATAGACTCATCAAAGCCATCACCATCACCACTTGCATCATTTCCATTCTCACTAAAATCATCGATAGAAGCAATATAAGCTGCATTACCAGTAGGATATAAGACCTCTCCACCGCCTGAACCCAAATCAAGCGATAGACCTGTGGTTGATAAACTATCAGTAGTTCTCAAGCTGTAAAAAAGGCTCTCTGCGACATCTGAGACATAGACCTCTACGCGCTTGACTCCAGCTACAGTGCCAAGATCCTCACTAGTTCCCTGAACAACAAATGCTGAGCCATATGCATCAGTTAAATCTGAGGTAATTGCGCCACTTGGGAAGGTGTTATCGACAAGATATGTAAGTGTCTCAATATTCTGATATCCAGCATTATCAATTACCTTAAGTCTCAAGTAGAGTACACCATTTAATATTGTCAGACCAGGATCTGTAGTATCGATTGGGTAATCATCCATAATGTATCTATCATATTCAGCAGTAGCAGATCTAGTGACATTTGCATGACTAGTGATATCTACATAAGAAGCCCCATTATTAAAGCTTATCTCAACCCTTTGTATTCCTTCATTTATATCAGGTTCTGCAGAAATTTTATCATAGAATATAGCATCCAGATAAAAGGTATCTTTAACATATTCCGAAATAGCAGGAGTTATATCACCGATAAATGGTAAAGTATCGTCAAACTGGACATCTACCTCTACGACATCTCCGTAGATATCACCAGTAGAACCGCCATCCTTAGAATCCTGAGCCCTGACCCTAATAGTCACAAGACCTTCATGACCTTCAGCAACACTATACAACTCACCGCTTGTATTTATCTCAACAGACCAAGGATTTGTTCCCTCAGCCTCATACCAATCAACTGAACCATAAGCACCATAATCAAGAGATACATAGACCTTGTAAACTCTATCATCGTCAAAAGAGGTACCAGCCACACGAAGAGGTCCACCAACACTTACACCATCACTTGGATTAAGGATAAAAACTGTAGGACTATCTAAAGAATTATCAATATATACAAAATAGTAATCCTCGTCGCTAATTACCTGATTTCCAGCAATATCAGTAGCCTTAACCCGCACATCCAACTTCCAGACAGTACTATCTGGAGAGAGTTGCTCTGCTAGTGTAGCATTATCATACATTCTTGAATCAATAGAGTAAGACCAATAATTTAAATTTGACAACTCCTGCCAAGTATTTGTTCCAGTCTCAGTTCCAACTAATATATAACCGCTTGTAATAGTATTCTTATCAGTAAAAGAGCCCCTAAATGTAACAGTACTGTTAACATACAAACCCTTACTAGGTGACTCGATAGTATATTCTGGAGCCTCTGTATCAATCTCAACAAAAAGATTATATATAGAGAAGCTACTATTATCATCTTCAGCTCTAAATTTAATATTATAAGACCTATCCTCATCAAAGATAATCTCTGTCTCCCACTCAATTGAAAGATCTCCTGAACTTCCGCTAGTAAAAGTACCAGCTGTCCAAGTTGCACCATTATCCAAACTATACTTTACAGCAGTAATTCCACTATCATCACTTGCCTCACCAGCAAAAGTAACAGTGTAAGAGTTTATAATATCCCCAGAATCGTGACTTGTTAAGGTTAAGGTTGGAGCACCTGCGTCAAAACTAAAGGTTACAGGATCACTAATTTTAGGCAATCCGTAGATATCGTTAGCCTTAACCTGAAAATAATTATCATCTCCAGAGTTCACACTATCTGGAATTTCATAAAAAAAACTAACTGTCTTATCATCCAAATCCTTAGTATTTCCTACAGGAACACTATCCCACTCAAAATCACCACCATTAAAACTTAAAGTTACAGAATCAAGATTAACACCATCATCATCAATAACTCTACCAACAATCAATGATCCTGGACCAAGCTTATCACCATCTTCAGGATTTATAACTGTAATATTAGGTTCATCCAAAGATAAGTCTACAGTCAAAGGTAAAAATGTCTTTTTCAAAGAGACTAAATTCGCATAAGTAATTGTCGCACCTGAGACAGCACCGCCATTATAGATTGTATAGACAGAATCAGTAGTTATAGCACTATTTGAATTTGCAGTAACAAGCTCGTTATAGTAAAAGAGAACATCACTAATATTACCAGCAAAATCTTCTGCATAAATCTTAATAGAATAGATACCAGTTCCAGAAGTAGTTATAGAAGCATTCCAAGAATAGAGACCTGTAAAAGTTGAAAAACTTGCAGACCCAGAGACAACCTCACCAAATACACGTTTAATCCTGAAAGGATCCACCGCTTCGCCCCTAACTGTAACCTCATAATTACCTACAGAACCCTCATATCCAGCTGCGTAACTTACAACTACCACAGGTTTAGTATTGTCAAAGATCAAAAACCTCTGCTCTTCACGACTCTTACCTGCCTTATCAGTTACCTTAACTGTTATATTCTTTTCACCATCTACATAGAGAGCTGTATTTATGGCAAATGACCAAGTCTTAGCCTCTGCATCCAGAGTAGCTTCTGAAAAAGTCACACCCTCATTCAAAGAGAGTTCAACCTTAGCAACCTCAGTATCGTCATCAAAGCTACCAGTCAAGATAATCGAGCCTTTTACATAATCACCATTACTAATAACTCCGCCAGTCGCATAATTTCCTATACTAACTGAAGGAAGAGAGATATCGACCTCAGAACCAAGCCCGATTGGACCCTTACAGCTAAATGAAAAAATGATAAATATTACTGCTCCAAAAATTTTCTTTTTCATAGACCCTCCTACATAAGCCCGATCTTCAATCCAATAGATCCTGTAACAATTGATTCAGATTGAATATCTGAAGGTATAAAATTAATAGATAATTCCCCATACAATGAATAAGTATTGAAAGCAGGAAATTTATCATCAAAATCAAAAATTAACTCTATCTGACCAAGTGCAGATCCAAGCAATATACTGCTATCTGAGAAAGTTGCATCTGACGACATAGAAAAATAGGTCATTCCAGATCCTACATAAAACGATAGACCTAAGAAATCCAAATCTTCTCCAAAATAGTCACCAAACTCAACAATGTAGAGCCTTGCTAGCAATTTTCCAACAAGAGTTACACCATAGAAACGCGAATTCACACCGCCAACCGTCTCTGGCGCAAGACCAACTGCGCCTTGAATCCTTACAGCATCATCAAAAAGCCCTAATCCAAGACCAATTGTAAAGTATGTAGCGCCCAAACCAGAAATATCAAGATAGAATCCTTTCAAAAATGGATGAATCTCATATGAGTACTTGCCACCCTTTCTCAAAGCAACACTTAACCCGACAACCTCATTATCATCGCCAGACTGTCCGATAAGCAATAGCTCTCCACTGTGTGCACTCTTCTCCTCAAGACCAACAAAATTTACAGAAGGTCCCTTTGTATCAAGAAAAAGCCTTAATTTGCTCACAACATTATCTTCTCCCCCATTACCATAGAATCTTGCCTTCAACAAAATATCTACAATCCCATCAGGTAAATCATGAATATTCAACCGATAAGACCAAGGCGACTTTCCAGAGACATTCCTGAATGTTCTTCCATTATCTAAACTAATCTGAACACCTAATGGCTTCAAATCAGCTTGTTCTTCTGAAAAATACTTAAAGCCACCCTCGATAGTAATATTTGAGTTTATTCGATCTCCATTTGAGTAATTTGTAACAAATACAGCTGCGCCAGTTTCAGAATATATAAAGCTTCGAGATAAACCGCCTATCAATTTAGACTCTTTCTCCTTGCGATATGAGACAGATAAAGAGGCAGCGCCTTCGAGAATTCCACCTTTTTCAACAAAATACGAGAAATATCCATTCTTGTTCACAGGAACACTTGCTAGCTCATTGCCATCATAAAAAATCGAAACAAACCCAAATTTAGGATATCCCTGAACAAATCCATCAATAGCAAAGTCTCCAGCAACCTTCTCACCTTCGATAGGGAAAATAATCTCTGCCTTAAAATTCTCATCTGATTTCTTGATAGTGATATTCTTTGTAACAATAGAGAAATTCCCTGCACTATCAAATGCAGTAAGCTTGATAAGATAATCTCCATCAGCGACTGATGCCAAGTCAACCATTCCAGAAAATATCTTATTAACAACTAAGTCACGGTCAACAATCGACTTTGAGCCCTGACCAACACCACTAATCTGAAGCTTTAAACCCTTTAGAGACATATTATCATAACAGATACCACTAACTACCAAGCTAAAATCCGAGATTAGTGTCTGAGTAGGAGAATTTATAGCCAAAAAAGGATCAGAGTTATCAATATTTATCAAAGTGACAAATAGTCCTCGATTTCCATTTTTATCAATAGGAACAATCTGCAAGGCATAGGTCCCATCCACAAAGTTCCTAGTATCTAAAAAATATTTCCACTCCTCTGCGCCAGTAACCGATACAAAGGAGTGGCCATTATCCATCGATAACAAGACCTTCTCTATGCCGTTATGGCTAAAAGCTGTACCTTTCAACTCTCTAATACCACTTAAAAAGTCAGTAGGCTTAAAATTATCAAGAGTTGCAGCTGGCAACCTTAAAGCATCTTCATCAAGATTTATAAGATCCTCTAATTTTCCAGTTGAGAAATCAAATTTATACAGACCAACTGAACCAAATACGTCGTATACTCTCAGATAGACAACGAAAACCTCTGATTCAAAATTTTTTCTTGAAAACTTAAATGAGAAATCTCTGGTCCCCAAATCATTCGGCTTCTTTAAACTAACTGCCTTATAATTTGCATCCTTCTCAAGACTTACATATAGCCTATCTACACCATTTGTAGCAGCAACATTACCAGAAAGGCTAAAATTCTTCGAACCAATATCCTGAGTATAAAATGTAATTTCAGAGACCTTAGGCAACTTTACATTCATATAAAAAGGAATTTCCACAATTGGGCTCTCATTTCCAACCTTGTCAATCGCCTTAACCTGAATTAGATGCAAACCATCTGAGAGCATTGAAGTATTTAAATAGTAGGTCCAATATTCTAACCCAACAACTGGAACAAACTCACCACCATCAACACTAATCATAACCTTATCTAAGGCTTTATCATCTCTAGCAGTTCCAACAATATTTATATCTCCACGCAATGCAGAATTCACAGATGGGAAAAGCACATCTACATGAGGAATATCAGAACTACTATCTATCTTGATATTATATGAGCCATCATATGTCACATTATTAGCAGAATCAGTAGCCTTAACAATGACATTGTAATTTCCATCCTCTAACCCTGAAAGATCATAAACATGTTGCCAATTCTCATTAGGTTCAAGATCTATAAAATCTTCTTCCACATTCCCCTTTGCAAAGACCAAACTAGTATTTATGACTAGAAAACAGATAATTAAGTTTCTCATATATCTTCCTTTTCTAATATAAATTTAGCTTTATAACTGAGTAAAATCAAATTTTTAATAGAGTATTTAGAGAATATTAAGAAAACATTCAGATTTCCTATTTAGAAGAGTTGCCAGATATCTGACTTGAAAGAATATTTACAAAATTATTATATTTTTCACGATTATCTACATCTAGCTCGGCTAATTTTTTATGAGCATCTAACATCATCTGACCAAGATCTGTCTCTTCGGATTCAATCTCTTTATAATCTAAGTCAAGATTTAGCAACTCACAATGAATAGAACATACCTCTTCAAACCCAGAATTTGTAAGAAGAGAGACAATATCAGGATTATCAGAATAGAGATCTAGCTTATGGGAAAAAGAGTCAATCACAAAGGCTGAAAGATTAGCAATAATACCGAGAACTGTGCTATCAAGATAATTTGCGTGGGAGAGATCTAACTTAAAGTTTGAAAACTCATTCTCCTCATATATATTCTTCAAAAAATTATCCATCTTCGAGCTCTCAGTATATTTCAAATCACCATCAAGCTTGAAAAAACAAACCCCATCCTTTTCTGCAAAAAAATACTTACCCGAACTCATAATCAACTCCTGCTTATACGCAAATACGTAATATCATCTGGATTATTTTGGTTAAAATCTACGCCATTCTTTGATAAAACATCATCATTAGAAACTATATCTCCATCAAGAGATCCTAACAGATTATTTAGTTTATCTTCCAGAGGAATATCTCCCATAATATCTAAGATACCATCAGAAAAAACATTTACAGAGTAGTTCGAAGGCAACTCTATATAGTGTTCTTTGAACGAGGCCTTTTTCATTATACCAATTATAAAATTCTTTTGCTCTAAAAATTTCTGCCCATCTGATCCCGAGATAATAGGAAATGGAAAATGACCAGCATTAGCATACTTCAAGGTATTCTTAGCAATATCAATAATTCCATAAAAGATAGTCAAATGTTTTTTTATCTTCTGCTCGATAAAATTCTCATTTAAATTCTCAAGCATCTTTGCCGGCGAAAGTATTGAAGCTGAAAAGCCTGATTGATACTCAAAAATCTTACTGTTAACATAACTTTTTAACAATGTAGTAATAAAAGCAGAAGGAACTCCATGACCAGCAACATCTGCAAAGTAAAAGATTAGATAATTATCATCCAAATAGAAATAATCTAAAAAATCTCCACTCAAGTATGCAGAGGGATAATAACTATAATCAATAGATAAATCTCTAAACTTAAAATTATTCTGAGGAAGCATATTCAGTTGAACCTTTTTTGCAGCCTCTAAATCCTCCTCAATAACCTTTATACTGTGATTAAGCTGACGATTTATATTTGCAAGCATCTTCTTCTGCTCAACAAAGCTCTGCTCAAGGTTAAGAATTCTGATCCCCGCATCAATCCTGCTTTTTAATTCCTTATCATCAAAGGGTTTCCCGACATAATCATCAGCACCAGCATCAATAGCATATGCTAAATCATCTTTTGAGCTTCGCACAGTCAACAAAATCAGATACATAGGGGCATAAGGAAACTCTTCTTTTAATTTTGAACAAATCTCAACACCGGAAATCGTAGGCATCTCCCAATCGACAATACCAAGAAGTGGATGAACCGCATTACGCATAGCATAATAGCCTTTTAAGCTATCATTATAGACCTCAGCCTCGTATCCCCACTCTTTTAATTTTAACTTCATGAGTTCGCAAACAGTTTTAGAATCATCAACTACAAAAATTTTCATTAGGCTACCTTTACATAAAGTCTATAAATATAAAGTAGTTAATGCAAATTATTTTTCACTTTTTTTAAAAAGATTCTATCCTTGAGGCACCAGTAGATTTTAAGTATTTGAAGCTATTTTTTAGGCTTTTTCCATGATACTTAAAACTTGAAGCACCACTCAAGTTCACAGTCTGGATATGTCTTGCTGAAATACTCATACTGCTAGCCCCGGACAAATCAACGCTCTCAAGATTATCTACAAAAAAGTACTTAGAATCTAACTTACTTGCACCTGAAATTTTAACATCAAAACACTTAGAACTCCCCTGCAAGGTTATCTTCGAAGCCCCTGAAGCCTTAATACTCAGGCAATCAACCTGGGAAAGACTTGCATCAAGCCTCGAAGCTCCCGAAATCTTGATATCCAACTGATCAATTTCAAGAAAGTTCAACGTAGTATTAGTAGCCCCACTCAAGGTAAGGGCAGAAATATTAGGCATAATAATCTTAATTCGTGCAGCTGTGTGTCTATATTGGTATTTACTGTCTAGCTTAAATCTCAGCTCATCTCCAAACTGGCTAACACTCAAATATTTATACAGGTTATCATCTAAATCCATTGATATAAAAAATTCATCACCCTCTAAAATTTCAAGAAAAAAAGAATGTCCCACCTTAAGCTCTGTAAAATTTGAAAAATCAAATTCCCTAGTCTCAATCTTTCCAGACCCCTCTACTCTATGAACAAAGCATGAAGCAAAAAGCAGACAAAAAAATAATAGATAAACACGTTTTAACATATAACCCCCGATTTGATAATAATTTATTTTAACCCTCTAGCAAAATATGTCAAGTTTTTTTCAGATTATAAACTTAACCTAACCTTCAAATTATAAGCATTCTCATCTCCGGATAAGATCTTTGTCTCAAGATAACCAGCTAGCCAAACTGTAAACGTCGGATTCAAATCAACCATCATGCTAAAATCCTCAAATGCTCCCTCATAGTTTCCAGTTTGATAATAGACAAATCCCCGATACTGGTAATAATTCGCAGCTAAAGGTGATTGAAAGATTGCCTGTGATAAAAACTCAATTGATTTATCGAAATTTCTCAAATTATAGTGGGTAACTCCAAGATAGTAGCAGAGCCCTGTAATAGTTGGGTTTATCTGATAGGCAGCAGAAAAGAGAGCTAAGGCTAGCTGATAATCTTTTTTTTCCATAAAAAACCTGCCTTTGTAGAACAAACTCCCAGCATGGTAGGGATTTTGCAACAAAACCTCATCAAATCGTGAAAGATAATCTCTAGAACTCATTCTAAGCCTCGAAGCCTCGACAAATCTCTCATGCGCCTGCAATCGCTTGCTAAAGGGAACAGAATCGGCATACGCTAGATTTGACTCCACCAATTCAGCAGAAATTTGCGAGGAAAAAGAGCGAAATTCAATCGCAGGCAAGAGATTTTCTTCCAAGATTCGCTCAAAATGATAGACATAATAGCTGAACTCGCTAGAACCAGCCCATTCAGGGAAAAATTTACGATTCTCCTGGGAGAAGCCGTGTATCGGGGAGATGCCAAGCCTAGCCTCAATACTGTGGAAAAACTCGTGCAGCAGTGTTCCAGGCCGATTTAACAAGGAAGCAGAGATAATAATTCGACCTCGGCGCGGGCCATTTAGCTGAAACGGAACAATTGGAACCTCGACAGCTCCACCTAATGCTCCGGCATGGGCCTTTTTATCTATCTTAAAATTATTATCATTCCAGTAGAGAAGATATCCATCTGTGGATTCGAGGCTCTGATAGATTGCTTGAGTCGGGAAAGGCTCCACCGCTTCGAACCTTGCTTGAACAATCTGCGGCAACTCCTCGGAATATCCCGCGGTGTCGAGCCGAGTCAGCTTCGAGTCGAGAAAGATCCGCCGGTAAGAGATGGACAATCTGCCGTGGCTTAGAACCTCCACAAACATGGAAGCAATCATCTGCGAGATCTCGGCTTTTTTTATTAAATCATCGGTAAACTCAGCCTTTATCTGATTGCCAAAGATTGTCGCATCAGTCGAACCAACATAGAAGACCAACATCTGATAATTATATTCTGGGGTAAAATCCCCAAGAGCCTGATGAGCCTTGACCATCTCCACCATGGAAAATCCCCTGTAGTGATGGTCAAAGAATGGTTTGAACTCTGGGCGTAGGACTAGAAAAGTCTCAACCTCACTGAAGATGTTGATAGCTGCTTCGTACTGGCGATTTGAAAAGGCTAACTCGCCAGTCTCATACAAACTGCGCGCCTGAGAGTAGGAATCGACTGCGAAGGTCTCACACCAAACGAGCAAGATAAGAAGATTGAAAAAAGCTGATTTCTTCATACTATAATAATATAAGAGAAATCAGCTTTTAGCTATAACTTTTTACAACTACTTATTTCGCCAGATCTTCCAGACTGCTAACTTATTTGAGCAGAAGTGCCTATTAGAACTGAATTTTGTAGCTGAAAGAACTGTATTATACTTCTTCTGGTTGTATGGCTGCCACCATATCTGCTTTCGAAAGATACCAAATCTATCAGTAACGATAAATTTAGGATTTACCATCTCGTGCATTCCCAACTTTCCATGAGTCCGCCCAATACCAGAGTTCTTGACACCTCCCCACGAGGTCTCAGCCATTCCGTGCGACATCAAATGGTCATTTAGAGTTACAGCTCCAGCCTCAATCTGCCTAGCAATCTCAACACCACGCCTTAAATTTCGAGTCCAGACTGAGCCAGTAAGCCCAAGGTCTGAATCATTTGCCAAGCGTATAGCCTCATCAATCGTCTTAAACTTCATAACACCAAGAACAGGGCCAAAAGTCTCATCTCTCATAACCAACATATCGTGAGTTACATCTGCAAGAACCACAGGTTTTGAGTAATTTGGATGGGATTTCTCCGCACCTTGAGCAAAGATCTTAGCACCTTTTGCCAAAGCATCTGCGATATGAGAATCAACTAAGGCCTTCTGCTTTGTAGTAGTCATTAAACCAATATCACCGTCATGAGATTTAAAATCTCCAGGCCTCAACGCTTCGACCTTCGACTTTAACTTAGCCATAAACTCATCATAGACATTCTCGTGAACATAAATTCGCTCCACACCACCGCAAGACTGCCCAGCATTTTGCAATCCAGCCCAGACCGCACCTGAACTAGCTCGCTCTAGATCTGCATCATCGAGAACCAACATCGCGTCATTACCTCCAAGCTCAAGCGACACAGGGGTCAAACTCTTTGAAGCCTTCTCCATAAGATACTTACCCACAGGAACCGAACCAGTAAAAAACAATTTATTAACCCCGCAATCAAGCAACGCATCGCCAGCAACTCGCCCAGCCATGTTCAAGAATGAAAAAAGCCCATCTGGAAGCCCACAAGACTCAAACAACTTTTTCAGCCACAAACCAGTATACAAGGTCTCAGTTGCAGTCTTGAGAATAACCCCATTACCAGCAATCAAGGCAGACAGAACCTCTGAATATGCAATTGAAAAAGGATAATTCCACGGCGAAATAATTCCAACCACTCCCAGAGGCTGATACTCGATAAATGATTTTTTTGTAAAAAACACTATCGAACTAGTCTTAAGATTCTCACGCTTGAGAATCTTCTTCGCATTTTTCAAATAATACCTAGTCGAAAGGACAGCAGGAAGAACCTCAGCCGCTAGAGCCTCAATCTGCATCTTCCCATTATCCTTTGAAATAGCCAAGGCAATCTCATCAGCACTATCAGTAAGCAAATTAATCAAATTAGAGAGAATCTTCACCCTCTTTGATAAAGAGTAACTTCTCCACACAAGCTGTGCCTTTCTAGACTTATCAATCATATTTTTCAAATCTTCAATAGAATCAACTCTATACTCATCCAAAACTTCATTATTAAAAACATTCAAACACTTAGTAGTTTCCATATAGTCTCCCTCCGTTATATATTCCAAAACATATCGTTATATTTTAGAAAACATAACGTACTTACAATATACACTTATTTGCATATTCCGTCAATAATAAATAAAAAATAACATTTATATTTATTTGTGAATTTATTCGCTAATTTTTAGCTCTTTATGAAAATATTGTAGAGAAGAATATCTTAGATATTGCAAAATCAATACCATCAATAGAGATTTTCAACATTAGATAAGGTCGTTCAGCTTTGGAAATTAACTCTGGAAAGAGATATTGAGGATAATCCTTTCTGAAAGAATCTGATAAAAAAATTATTTTCATTTTATTAATAAAAATGACCTGAAAACAGGCCATTAAATCATCTAATTGGGATTTCTTTATATTACCCTGTTCGTACCCTCCGAACAGATCAACCATTTGGGATTTCTTTATATTACCCTGTTCGTACCCTCCAAACAGATCATCTATTGTAAATATACAACCATAACAAAGAATCGTCAAGATTAAATAGGTTAAGAACGAAAAGAATCTACACCAGTTTGCTACTCCAGCCACAAGCATTGTTCAAGATCGACCTTTCCGTTCAGCATGAAGACAATTCCCTCAGCCTCCAGCAATTCGCGCTGAACCTCAGGGCCGCCGAAAGCAAAGCCCGACGCTAGAGCTCCATCGGCAAAAACGACCCTGTGGCAAGGCGTTGAAATTGGCGCTGGGTTCTTGTGCAAGGCCCACCCGACAACACGACTTGCCCGCGGATTACCTGCCTTGGAAGCAATCTGCCCGTAGGTTGCAACCTTCCCGTGAGGAATTGCCTGGACTGCCTGATAAATTCTATCGTAGAAATTCATCAATGACCTTCGCCGGCTATCATCTTCACCGCGTGGGGTGCGATCTTACAGATCATCTGCCCACATTCACGTGCTGCCTTTACCGAGCCAGGGAGATTTATAATCAGCGTTTGACCGTGAGTCCCGGCGTAAATCCTCGAGAGGGCAGCGTTCACTGTAATTTTCAGCGACTCACCAATCAAATACTGCGAAATCCCGGGGACAGACCTGTCGCAATAATCCGCCGTAACATCTGGAGTGATGTCACGGGGACCAAGCCCAGTCCCACCTGTAGTAACAATCAAATCGCAATCAGAAAATCTCTTGTATTCAGAGAGGATTGCATCTTTTTCATCAGGAACAAGCCCATATTCTACAGTCAAAGAGACAATACCCTGTTGCAAGACCTCTATCAAGGCAGGACCAGATAAATCCTCATATACTCCAGACGAAGCCCGATCAGAGAGAGTAATAACAGCTGCTTTCATTTGAAATTTTTCCTCCCTTAATAACTTCCACAAAGATTCCACGCTTAGGCATGATGCAATTACCAGTAATCTGCTGAATCACACATCCGTTATGGCACTCCTTCCCAATCTGAGTAACCCGAACAATAGCCTCTCCAAGATGCAGAACAGTTCCCACTGGCAACTGATGCACAGCCACACCACGAGTCAAGATATTCTCAGCAAAGGCACCATACTCAAGCTCCATGCCATTTTCCTTCATAACCTTCTCAGTCTCAAGAAAATCCTCGTATGCAAGAAGAGAAATCTGCCTATGACCAGCCCCAAAATGGGCATCATCCTCAATTCCCATACCCTCGACAAGCACAGCCTCGCTAACACTTGTCTTAGGGATACCTCTCTTTTCCGAAGTATTGATTGAAACAATCTCGAACACATATTTTTTTTCCATATAAAAACCACCTACAGTACAAATTTTTCTTTCTTCAAAAGGCGAATATCGCCGATAACCATTTTCTTATCGACCGCCTTACACATATCATAAATAGTCAAAGCCGCAATCGACACAGCAGCCAAAGCCTCCATCTCAATCCCAGTCTTCGAAATACATTCAGCCTCAGCAACAATCCGGATTTTATCCTCGTGAATCTCAAAATCCACGTTCAACGCTGAAATAAAAATATTATGACAAAGAGGAATAAAATCCGACGTCTTTTTCCCACCAGAAATACCAGCAATACGAGCGACAGACAGCACATCACCCTTCTTGATTGAATTCTCCCTAATCAGAGCTATAGTTTCTTCCTGTAAAAAAATATACCCCTCAGCCAGAGCAATCCGTCGCGAGTCAGGCTTCGCCGCGACATTGACCATACAGGCCTTCCCATCACTATCTACATGTGAAAAATCACCTTTTTTTTCCATAAAATCCCCCAAAAGATACTCTATTATATTGCGAATAAAAGAATTTGTGAAGTAAAACCAAAAATATATTGTATTTTACAGAATAAAGTGCTATTTTAAGGTATCGGGGATGTACAGGTTTCGACTGTGCAGCCTAGGGTTGTAATTGCATGTAGAGCTGGTATAACTCTTAAAACTGGACCAAAACAATAATTGCAAACGATAACTTTGCACTAGCAGCGTAATTTAACCTGCTACGGTCTCCTGGGATGCGGCTCCTAAGCCCAGATCAGACTGTCATAAATCGGGGCTCAGCAAGCTAGAAGTCTGGGGCTATCTTGTGAAACAAACCAGAACCGGTGTACGGAGGATTGTCTGTCTATCCAAAGCCCACCTAAAACAACAGACAGACTAAACATGTAGATATTACAGTTCTACTGTGTAGGACAGGGGTTCGATTCCCCTCATCTCCATCGAGTCTGCTTGCTGACTCGATGATAGCGGTAGCAGAATCTGAAAGATTCTGTGATAGCGTCAACCTAAAGCTCCGCTGCTAAATGTATGCGTAGCACCTAAAAAAGGCTTTTAATAGAATTCTATTAAAAGCCTTTAATTTGTTCATCAGAATAAAATCTCTCTTACTCACCATCTTCCGACACTACCCCGCCGACACGATACCACGGAACATTCAGAAATCCTTTTTTCAAAGAAATAGATAACTTATCGGAAACCTCAGCTGATGAGTAGACCTTCTTTGAAACTTGCACTTTCACAGGTTCACTCTTGCTACCAAAAGGAGCAACGCTCAAATTGTAGGAAGGACCTCTTTTAGACACTTGTACATCATGCTTTTTCAATATTTCACACTGATAAAGATCAGGTTCTGATTTATCGTACATAGCATTTAAATTCAAAATTACACCCAATCCAAAGAAAATGCTAACTGCAAAAGCAAGAAGCATACTTCCTGCACTTTTTCTGATATCTGCAAACAGAACAAAATACAGAATTAACATAATACCTGCAACAATAACTAGAGGTGCAATAATGTTTTTAAATGATAAAATTGAAAATCTAAAAAGAGAAGATAATGCTAATGCCAGGCTTGGGAAAGTCATGCCAATATAAACAGAAGGGAAAAGACTAGCCTTCTCAGAATTAAATTTGATAACCCTTGGAAAAAAGGCAGCCAGAAGAAATCCTCCAAGAGGCCACAATATTGTAACCCAGATTGCAAGAGAATATGGAACTGGCTTGAAAACTACCCAGATCGAAATACCAATTGCTAGAACCTTATAGATAGTTGCCAGCTTATCAGCCTTACGAATCAACGGCTGTAACTCCTCATCTGTATTATGACCATCATTAGCCTCAACCTCGACATACTCCTCAACAGCATCAACTAAATCAAGATTAACCAGCAAATCATTTAATACCTGATAAAACCCCTTTTTGTTCTGCATGAACAAGGCCATCTTGAATTTCTTCTTACTTTTTAGAATAAAATGAAGATCATTTGAATTATTAGTTCTGACAACCTTGAAACCTTTTACCTCTTCAAAAAAAAGCTCTCTTCTGCTAAACAAACTCTTTACAACCAAAGAATCCGCAGTAACAATAATCTTGTATGTCGCAGCATAAATAACAAAAACAAGAACAAGCAGAAATCCAACGCAAACCCCAACCAGTTTTGCAATCGAGCTAGCTGAACCACTATCTGCCTCAAATGCCGGAACTACAAGAAATGTTGTAATAATCGATAGAACACCAACAAACAGAGAAGTAAAAATCAAAAACAAAACAGGACTAAACCTAAAGACCCTAGATTGCACACCGTCACCCATAAAAACCCCTTAAAATATTTTTTAATACAGTATCACTTTTTCAGCAAAAGAAAAACTAAATTTTCTCAAAAAAATCAATTTTTTTTGCAAAACCCAAAACTAACCCGAATTTGAGCAGAATAATGCATGAAGGTCACATGAGAAGATTTTGATTTATTCTAAAAAAATTAAGATCTGAACTCTAAATTTTCAGTCGCTAATCCAGCAACATAATACCATGGGATTTTAAAGAATCCAGATCTAACAAAGATCTCAACAGAATCGGATAATTCAACAGAAAAAAATATTTTTTGAGAAACTATAACCTTTTGTTGATTTTGTTTATCTCCAAACTCCGAAATTACTAAATAATAATTTTTATCTGCCTTCAAACCTTCCGAAGCAAATTTATCAACTACAACAGACTCAAAGACAATAGGAGTTGACTTGTCATAAAAATAGTTAATATTCATAATAACCCCATAACTATAAGGCAGACTAAAAAGCAAAACAAAAAATATACTAATAAACTTTTTTTTAAAATCTGTAAAATATAAAAAGAAAACAAAAGTGATTCCAGCAGCAACAACCAAGAAAATTATTAGAAAAACATCATAAGAATAAATTGAAAAGCTACGAAGAGTAAGAAAAAACAAACCCACGCATGGATATAGCATCCCTAAATATATTGTTAGAAAAAAATTGTATTTTTTTGAATCAAGCTTTGTAACTCTCAAAAAAAATACTAAGAAGATAAATGCGACAAATGGATATAGTAATGCAGCTACGACGACAACAGCATAAGGTTGTGGCTTGAAAATTAACCAAAATAAAATACCAAGCCCCACAAAATTATACCCCTTCGCGAACTTTCTCGCCATAGAAGCTATCGAATCTAAAATATCGTTATCAAAAAATGCATGAATTCTCTTCAATTCCTCAATCTCTTCAGCTTTCTCAACAACATCTAAATCTATAAATAAGCTAGAAATAATTTCTAAAAAAAATGTTTCATTCTGCATGAACAAGGCCATCTTAAATTTCTTCTTATTTTTTAGAAAAAAATGAATTTCACTTGAATTATAATTTCTAACAACATTGAAACCTTTTACCTCTTCAAAAAAAAGCTCTCTTCTGCTAAACAAACTCTTTACCACCAAACTATCCGCAGTAACAATAATCTTGTATGTCGCAGCATAAATAATAAAAACGAGAACAAGCAGAAATCCAACGCAAACCCCAACCAATTTTGCAATTGAGCTAGCTGAACCACTATCTGCCTCAAATGCAGGAACTACAAGAAATGTTGTAATAATAGATAAAACACCAACAAACAGAGAAGTAAAAATCAAAAACAAAACAGGACTAAACCTAAAGACCCTAGATTGCACACCGTCACCCATAAAAATCTCTTTTAAAGGCTTTTAATTTATTCTTCACAATAACTCCTTTCCTCTCTTTTTTTTAAAAAAAAGACTCAAAATAAATTTCTGAGTCTTTAATAAAGAAAAAAATCTTTACTCTACCATTAGTTGCATCATTGCTTCAATAACTGCTGGATCAGAGGCGATATCAGCAAGACCTGCAGTAGTCTCAGCAATACGAGTGCTGATCTCAGTAATTCTTGCTTCTAGCGCAGCAAACTCTTCAAGATCTTCAAAGTCTTCAACACCTGAGTATTTCGCTTCAAGCTGATCCATAACTGGAGTCAATTCTTCCATCTTAGCCTGGAATTTCTCGATAGCAGCAACTAACTGATCAGCTGTCTCAACCTTGTCAAGAGCATCAGCATAATCTTCCATAGCATCAACAACATCTACCATTGCGACATACGCATCTGCATACTTTCCTGTATACTCTACACTTCTAGAGCTGCTATCTGCATCACCTTCTGACTCTTTGTTACAAGAAACAGCAGTGAAAAGAACTGCCATAACAAGTAAAACACTTAATAATTTTTTCATTTGTTTCTCCTTACATTTTTTACTATTATATTCCCAAAATATAATCAAGACAAGTAATTTAAGTGAAAATTAGTCTCAAAACCATTTTTTCCTTTTAAAAAATGCAATCATTACAATCGGCACGACTGCCATCACTCCGAGTATAATAAAATATCCAGACTTCATCTTCAACTCCGGCATATTCTCAAAATTCATCCCATAAATTCCAGCAATAAATGTCAGAGGAATAAAGATTGTAGAAATAATTGTCAGTGTCTTCATTATTTGATTCATCTTGTTAGAAGCATTATTCATGTATAAATCTATCAAACTCGCTGAAGTATCACGAAATGATTCTGTTGCTTCGATTACTCGAATAGTATGATCATATAAGTCTCTAATAAAAAGCTTGAGATCTGATGAAATTTTTTCATCCTCTACCCTCTCTAGCTGACTGACCACCTCGCGAACAGGATAGATAAATCGTCTGAATGCAACAATATCCTTACGTATCATGTGAATTTCAGCAAGAATATTCTGACTATGAGAACTGAGCAATCTATTTTCTACCTCATCTAGTCGCTCACCTGTCTTCTCTAAAACCAGGAAATAGTAATCCACAATTGCATCCACAAGCGAATAGAGTAAATAATCTGTATTCATCTTCCTCACATAACCAGTGTTCTCATATATTCGCTTGCGCACGTGCTCAAATACATCGCCATTTTTCTCCTGAAAAGAGATTAGCAATCGTCCTTTGAGAATAAAGCTTACCTGCTCAACCTCAATACGACTTGACTCTTGGTTGGGAATTAACATTTTCATAACAAGATGAATATAATCTTCTTGCTGCTCAAGCTTAGGACGCTGATTAACATTTAATATATCCTCAATTGTAAGCTTATGAATTTCTAAAAAATTACATAGTCTCTCAATGGAATCTACATCCGAGAGACCATCAATATTTATCCAGACATTACCATTTGATTTTTCGACATAACCGATTAGCTCTGTCACATTATTAAAATTTTTTACTTCAAAAGACGTAGAAGAATATGAAATTGCAGTAAAAAGGATCTCCCGCCTATCTCCAGTTCCAGTATAGATTAGCGAACCTGGAACAAGGCCTACCTTTTGTCTTGATTTTTTATCACTCATAAATTACCCCGCACAATTAGAGATTGTTAAAGGATAAACTGATATGGGGAATTTTTCAATCAGAATTTTCTTTTAAGAACTCGGAGATGTATCGAAATGTCTTTACAAAATTCTCGCTTAAATTATCAACTCCAAATTGGATCTTCAAAAGGTCATTACTACTAAACTTAATAATTTTTTCCATCTCTTTCGAAGCTTCGTGTAGAAGATCTAATCCTAAGTTACCAGATGAGCCTTTTAAATCATGCAATTTCTCTTCAACCTTAATAAAATTGCTCAAAGTTAGCAGATCTCGAATCTCCTCAAGAAAATTACTATTTCGTTCATAAAAAGCCTGCAGTAGCTCAATCAACAATTTTTTGTTATTTGCTAGACGAGGAAGAGCCTCAGACAAATTAAGAACCCTCAGTCCACTTGCATCTGGCTGAATAATATCTGCTTCAATCTTATGGCTTGTGATTAAAATCTTCTTCTCATCAACAAAACGTGTTATGAAATTATGGAAGATATTTATATCAATTGGCTTGTTTATCACCTCATTTATTCCAGAATTCAAGATATCACTGTATAATCCTGAGTCTGAGCGTGCTGTCATGGCAATAATTGGGATTTTCTTCCAATTGTAGGCATTTCGTATGATGTGAGTTGTCTCTATTCCACCAAGCACTGGCATCTGGAGATCCATTAAAATACAATCATAGTATTCCTCGGTTAGCTTTCCAAGCAGTTCGACTGCTGCCTCACCATTTTTGGCAAAATCTGTCTGAATATTAACAGATTTAAGCAACTCTGCTGTAAGCTTTTGATTTATCTCATCATCATCAACAATTAAAATTTTAACCCCTTGATACTCAAATGATTTTTCAAAATATTTTTTAGACTTTTGTATGGCATCTAACTTCTCAAGCTTTGATAAAGAGTTAAAAAGTCGTGTTTGAGTAAAAGGTTTCTCAAGATTCAGATCTATAAACTCTTTAATTGTTGAGTCTTTAGCACTATTTAAATTAAGCGAGACAATAATCTTTGAAGAAAAATCTGGAACATTTGCTTGTAAAAATTCGAAAAACCAATTCAAATCAGCAGCGGGATCTCCTGCATTGAAGAAAATCATATCATAACCAATATTATTCTCCTCAAGCTGCTTAATCACAGAGCCAGCCTTCTGGTAATTTGTGAATGAATCTGTCTTAATGGAAAATTTATATAGATAATCACTAATCAGATCAAGATAATTGTTACTCATATCAATTACAACTGCTTGAAAAAAGCAAGCAAACCTCATCAAATCCTCGCAAGATTTTTCAGACTTCTTAAAGCTGTTACTGTAATAGAAGATAGACCCCTTATCTTTCAACGAATCTAACTCAAGGCTACCCCCTGTGTAGTGTACTAACTTCTCAAGAATTAGATATGATAACTTTTTCTCAGAATTCTCTTTTTTGCTATCTGCAAAATTATTTATAATATTTGAAAAAGAGGTAGCCAATCCAACACCAGTATCTTGAACTGAAAACTCAATTTCATATGAATTATCCTCTTGTGTGAATTTCTTTAAATTAGCCTTTACCCGGACTAGACCACTTGAGGTGTTTTTGACCGCATTATAGGTCAAAGTCATTAGAATCTTCTTTAACAGCCTGTAGTCAGCTTGAATCATCTCAGGAACCTTGAGATCCTTCTCAAAGCTTAGCTGAACACTCTCATCACACTCTGGGCTCAAGACCTCTGCGATCTCAGTGAAGAGCTGATCGATTGAGACATCACTTATTTTTAAGATATATTCGCCATCTCGAATTTCAAAGTAATCTTTCAGATTGAGAATTATTGATTGAATCTTATCAATGAACCGGTTAACATCTTCATTCTTCATATCAATATCAGAATCTATTAAAGATCTAATATTTTTAACTTTTTCATCAAAATACTCAGTAGCCTTCTCTAAAAATGCCGAAGACTCCTCGATCAATACATTCTTCTCTCGTAGCTGGTCTAAAATAGTTACATTCTTCTCTTTTTCTAATAATAGCTTCTCAAACAAATCATGCCGCTCAGTAATGATAAGAATAATAGCAAAAAGTTTCTTTCCATTTGAGGTCTCAATGATATGGAAGCCTTGGCTAACCCACTGAACCATGCCATCTGCAAGAACAAACCGATGCTCTAGTCTATCATCTTCCTCTTTTTCAATAGTCTTATTTAATTTATGCAAAAAGAGATCTCTATCTTCCTCGTGAATTGTACTTAAAAGTGTATCAAAACCAGCTTGGGAATTTGTAATTGGCAGACCAACTAGTTCATCAATCTCTGGAGAAAAAATATAATTCCCACTTGAAAGAGATTTCTCCCAAGTCGCAACCTTGCAAATACTCTTGATTAAAGTAAACTGCATATCGTTTTTTTCTAAAACTGCCTCAATCCGATAAAAATCAAACTCCCTTATCAAAATCTTCAAATATAACAGAATCTTAATAGCTAATTCCTCATCGAAACTATTCTCAAAAAGCACCAATCCACAAAAACCCTCGAAACGATCCTGATAATTTATAGGTATATAGACATATGAATACGGCTGGTCGTGCTGATCCCGATTAACAATTAAATAGTCGCTAACATCTATATTTGAAAAAAGAGTATCAATCTCGGATTTTAAATCTTTCTGAAAATGTAAGGCAGTTGAATTAAAAGACTTAAAAGTATTCTGAGTTAATTTATCCTTAATCTCAATTGATACAAAATCTGCATGGGAAAAAGCAGTAATATGCTCAACTGCATGCTGAAGAAGATAATCAAATTTGATTTTTTTCAACTTTGATAATTCTAAAAGTGAATTAAGGAAATATCGATCAATTTCTGAATCAAGAATCAACTTCTGCGACTCTGTGACATCCTCAATGACCACAAGATAAGCAACCCCTTTACCTCTAAGCTTGAATAAATCTGGACGAAAAAACTTCAAATTGACAATCTTTGAATTTATTTCAACATTTTCAATAAGAAAAAAATCATTTTTATCATCAACCCTGTTGATAAGGTGTGGATCTAAGGTCTTTTTAAGAAAGCACTCATCATCAATCTTAAAATCCTTAAGAGTCCTCGAACTTGCATGAACGTAACAGAGATCTGAATTAAGAATTAAAAAGTAATCAAAAAGATATGAGAGCCTTGTCAAAGTCTTCTTATTATTTATCTCTATTTTGTTCTTCATATTTATTCCTTATTGTATATATTTATCACCTCTAGTAATTTCTTTACATCAACTGGCTTTGTAATATAATCGGACATCCCCACGCTCAAGGCCTCCCGCCGTGCAGAATCCAACGAATCAGCTGTCATTGCAACAATTGGAACCTTCGAAAAGTTTTCCAGCTCCAAAATTTTCCTTGTGGTCTCAATACCATTCATCTCAGGCATGTGCAAATCCATGAAAATTAAACCGATATTATTCTCGTTAGCAAGAATCTCTAAGGCCTTAAATCCACTCTCTGCAATAATGACCCGATAACCTTCGTTTTTCAAGAGTTCAAGAATAACCTGCTGATTTATATAGTTATCTTCAACAAGTAATATATCCCTGCGCCCTTCGGGGATCTCCTTTGCTACCGGTGATTTGCTTGGTAGGCTCTTATCTGCTAGACTATGAATAAATTCTAGCGAATTCTGTCTAACCTTAACGTTTTGTCTGATTATACGTTGATCTATTATCAACATGAATATACGGAAAAAACTATAGTGAACATCAATCTTTTCTCTGTTTGGAAAAATTTTAAAATTATAAAAAAATACAAGAGAGGTCTTGTCCTCTGTAAAATAAGGAAGGACTAGAGAATTCTTTATCTTTTTTTCCTCGCTAAGACCTGGGAAATTCATCCCAGTCAAAAAGTATTGGTCATTCTTAATAAAAAATGAGTTATTTGAAATAGTATTCTTTAAATAGAAAAAATGATCGAGATTAAAAAACTTATTTATTCCCTCTTTTACATCGCTTAAATTAGTAGCAGAAACAAGATGCAACTGATTTGATTTCTTGTCATAATCATAGAAAACAGCATTTTCAAAAAGTGAAATTTGTGAAAAAGATGATAACATAAAGGAAATCTCTTCAATCCTGCTAGTAAAATCAGAAGAGAGAAACCGTTCGATTAACTCCAACTTCTTCAATCGAATATCTGCCTCGCTACTATAATTACTAGAAGCAGTTACATCCTTAAAGATCATAAGATAATCACCACGCCGATTAAGAAAAATTTTCCTAACATGCAAAGATATTTCCCGATTACTCAAATCATATACTAAAAATTCGTGAGAGTAGTTCTCATGGCTTGAAGAGGATTTTTTTTCTAAATCTTGAAAAATATCAACATCCTCAAAGTGAACAAATCTATGCCTCATTGCAATTGGATTAACAAGAAAATCTGTGCCAAATTGGTGCTTAAGTTTAAAATTGCCTAGAAATTCATACTTACCAGACAAATTGTAGATTATTAATTCAGAAATTATGTTGTTGAGAACAAGCAAGTTTCGCTTTTCAATTCTTGACTTAAATATAAAATATGTAAAATACGTAAAAAGACACAACGAGATAAACAAGATTAAAGATAGCAACAGATAGATAAATGCAGAAGACTCAATAAAAGGACTTGATTTGTTGCTTAAAAATAAATTTAAATTATACATCTCCACTTCACTTTAAAATATAT
>JAFGXN010000039.1 GCA_016936615.1 Spirochaetales bacterium
AATCTGTCAACTCATTAGGAATTCCAGAGGTTCCAAAAATCGTCTTTTCTGAGATGTGGAAAAATTGAGAAATACCTATGTAGCGATGAGTGTTGTAAATATTTTAAAATGTTTGACAATGAATAATCTTTCCAGATATAATTTAATTATGAAATGTTGTTACTGCTTAATCCTTGACTCTACCACAAAAGAAGGAGTATTAAAATGAATACTTTTAAATTTCTAATAAAGAGGCCTATCCTCAATTACTTTATTATAACATTTGTATTCTCGTGGAGTGGAATTATAATTGTTTCTTTTTTTACAGGCATTCCAGCTCCTAGCAAGACATTTGAATCTATCGCTCCAATTGCAATGCTACCTCTCGTAATTGGGCCAACTTTTGTGAGTCTATTATTAACAGCATCTATCTATGGGAAATCAGGACTAAAAGGTCTGATATCCAGATTATTCAAATGGAAACTGAACATTAAGTGGTATATTTTCGCTCTACTAACCTTACCAATCATCGCATCAATAACTCTTTTATCACTATCTCAGTACTCAACTGATTTTCTTCCTGATATTATCACATCAGAGAATAAAATTGATCTACTAATAACAGGACTATTAGTTGGAATAGTTCTTACATTATTCGAAGAAATTGGTTGGACAGGCTTTGCTATACCTGAAATGAGAAAGCACTATAGTGTTTTAACAACAGGATTATTGCTTGGTGCCCTATGGGGTGCGTGGCATTTCCTTCCTCTTTTTTACGGATGTGGTGATACCTCAGGGAAATTTGATTTTCAACTCTTTTACCCAGGACTATTCTTTCATTATGCAGGCTTAATTCCTTTTAGAATACTCATGACATGGCTTTATGAAAAGACTGAAAGCATATTATTGCCTTGGATTATGCATGCAACTCTAACCTCTTGTATTTTTTTCATTTTAAACATCTCAAAAACAGGGTTTCCATTATTTATTTATTATATTGCCCTATCCATTCTACTTTGGACAATTGTACTACTGTGTTTTATATGGAAAAAACTAAAAAAACAATAATATCGCCACCAATCAAGTAACAAAATCCAGAAAATTCTCCTTTGAGATTACTTCATAGGTGCTGTCTGCGTAAGTATTAGTCCAAAGTGTTGGCGGTTTGGTCTTTTTGCTACCCCATTTAAACTCAAAGCCGTGCAGGTGCCCATCTTTTTCCTCGACAAGGTCAATCTCTTTGCCGTCGTAGGTTCGCCAGAAGTAATTAGTCGCGTGACTTCGGAGATAGGTGTTTTTTTTCACTCGCTCAACAAAGAGAAAATTCTCCCACAGCATTCCAGCATCATCTCGAAGGTTTAGCGGGTTAAAATTGTTGATCACAGAGTTGCGTATTCCATTATCAAGAAAGTAGTACCGCGAGGTTTTTGTTATCTCTTTTCTAAGATTTCGGGAAAAACCATGTACTTTCTTAATTACAAAGGATTTCTCCAGAAGGTTTAGATATTTCTCTACTGTGTTTTTTGACATGCCGAGCTGATTCCCCAACTCCTGAAGAGAGACCTCATACCCGATCTGAAATGCCAGCAAACGCAGAAGATCATAGAGTTTATCAGAATTCCTGATATTTTCCAGCTCCAAAATGTCTCGAAAAAGATAGGAATCCCTCAATGTTACAAGATACTCCCTTTTTTCCTCAATATTCTCAGCGGTCAGAACTTCAGGATACATACCATAAATCAAGTACTTCTCTAGAGATTCAATGATATGCATACCGCCAAACTGATTTTTTATTTCAAGGGCAGAAATGGGAAAAAGAAAGATGTTTTTGTTTCTGCCTGTAAGTGGCTCGCCTATCTGTGATGAAAGTTGGAACGACGACGAACCACTAGCAATTACCTTGATACCAGGAATATGATCTACAAGAATCTTAAGCCCTGTCCCGATATCTGGAATCTTTTGCGCCTCATCGATGAAGACAATATCATACCCAGAAAATGCACTTTTTAACTGTGCTATACTTTGGCTAGCAAAAAGCTCACGCAGAGGCATATCTTCGCCAACCCCCAAGAATACTCGCCCTTGATAACTAGAGAGAAAGCGTTTGATCATCGAAGTTTTTCCCACCCGACGAGGTCCATAGAGAACTAGAACCTTCTCAGGCTGAAGAGTATTCTCGATTATTCCCTCATAAAATCTATCATACCAACTCATTTCAACCTCCTTCCTCACTATTAATTATCTCAAAATCAACCGATTTGTCAAGTAAATTGACGGAATTAATAATAATTAAGTCATCTAATTGACTGAATTATGCAAAATAAAGTCATCAAACTGATGCAATTTATATGAATTAAGTAAATAACATAAATTTCTAGCTATTGCAATCAAGACAAAAGTAACTGAGTATCACTTTTTTTCTAATCTAAATAACAATTGCTCTTCGAGTTCTACGTGTGGCTAAGAAGATCTTTCTCCACAGAAAATGAAAAGTTGACAAGGTTCGTCTTTAAAGTATATTATTAAGGCTGGAGAAAATAGACCATTGACAGGATAAGCAGATGCAAATAAAAAAAATTACAGATAATAAAAAGCAATTCCTCGATTTGTTGCTGCTAGCAGACGAGCAAGAAGAGATGATTGATAAATATTTAGACAATGGAGATATGTTTGCCCTGTATGATGGGGACTTAAAGACAATTTGCGTCGTAGAGCTTACTGATGACGAGACCTGCGAACTGAAAAACATTGCTACTTACGAGAAATATCAAGGCAAGGGATACGCTCGAGCTCTAATAAAGTTTATTTTTGATTTTTACAAAGATGATTACAAAAAGATTCTTGTGGGGACAGGTGAGACTCCAGAAATTATATCATTCTATCAGGGCTGCGGATTTGAGCTATCCCATCGTGTAGAGAACTTTTTCACCGATAATTATGACCATCCAATCTTCGAAGGCGACATACAGCTTGTCGATATGATTTATCTGAAAAAAGAACTATCTACACAGGAGATTTTTTAATGTTGAAAAAAATATGTATTATAGCCATTTTAGTCTTATATTCGCTCCCTATTCTATCCGCAGAGGAGACCACGGACACCGGAATAGAACAATACGATGCTGTAGTAATCCTCGGGAAAGCTCTCAACAGCGACGGAACAATGCTTCACGAACTTTATGAACGTCTTTATTGGGGCGCTAAACCATATTTTGAAGGAAAAACCGGAACGATAATCCTCACAGGAAGCAAGAACAGAGGCAACGCAGATATTTCTGAAGCAGAAGCGATGCAAAACTACCTTCTGGAAAAAGGAGTCAGTCCATCTGATATAATGCTAGAAACCAGGGCAAACACAACTGTCGAAAATGCATTATACACAAGCCAGCTTATTCGAGAAAAAGGCATAAAATCAATTTTATTGTGCTCATCTCCATACCACATGAACCGCAGTTGGGATAATCCTCTGAAGCTTTTTAACAAGCAGCTTGCAGGCTTTGCCGAAGTCTTTCCCGTATCAGAATTCTACGCCGCTGACCACATTAAGCTCATACGAGGCTTCGACAAAAATCTGGAAACAGAAGTCATTCCTGTGAAAGGCAGGCTAATAAATGCAAATCTTAAAAAATACATCGAACAAAATAAAAAGTCAAAAAATATCTTCATCTACCACTACAGAGGGATTTTTGAATCAAGCATCGTAAAACAGAAATATCAAAAAGACATTCAATATCTGCATGAAGTATACCAGCCGTTTTGAGATGACCAGAATATTATTTAAACACAAAAACTGAAATATCTCCGCAAGAATACAAAAATATTGCAAATAACAACCATATAAGGTAAATTTATACCTAAATATTTACAAAAAACTATTTAAAGGAAGAAACTTTTGAAAAAAATTATTTTTATTACTGCACACATTTTTTTATCTCTTTATATTTATGCGAAACCAGCAGAATATCTCATATCAAACAATACTTGCGAGTTTATTAATAATGAAATCCATGATTTAAGCCCATTTTCTCTGGATGTCAATACATATGATTATATAGGTTCGTACGTAAGAAATTATCGCAATAGATATATTCTAGGAGATCACCATCCAGTCGGATCTAACATTGTCTATGATACGACAAGTAAGAAGTTCTATGAAATTAACGACAATGTTAATATTATTGGGGAATCATATCTATGCCGAAAAACAATGGAAGATGACAAACTTACAATTGAACTAATACAGATGAATGATGGAAAAATCGAAGTTTTAGATACTATTGTCGTAAAAAAAACAAAAACCCATATACTAGAAAATATTCTATTTATTAGCGAAAATAAAAATACATATACGATATACAATATCAAAGATGCGAAATGGAATAAAAATTTCTCAATTATCATGCCTGATGGAGTTTCCCTGGCTGATTGTGACCTGATAAACGAAAAATATCTGGTATATACTGGCAATGGATGGTATAACGATGACAAATATAAATCAATGATTTTTTCGATAGATATGTCAAATGAAGAGAATAAATGGAACTCCAAAATTCTTAATAATGAAGAGGATCTCTGTTCTTTTTATTGTATAGAAAAGGATAAAATGTTGATAAGCTTAGGAGATTTCTTTCTTCTGGATCTTATAACCTATGAAATGACGAAGATAGAACAGCCTGATTTAGATTTATCACAATTATTTTTACGAGGGTTAAGAAATGAACCATTCTTCTGCGATTATTATGATCAAGAACTTTATAAATTCAACTTCACTACTAAAAAATTTGAATTTATAATAAAAATTGAAAAAGAAGAAAACAGAGAACAAGATTTTGGACTATGGGAACAAATCGTTCAAGTTCAAGAAAAAAATAACATGGTCTTCATATCAACCTTTAATTATGCATATATCTATGACATGACAAAAAAAGAAGTTACTACAAAATTCTCATTGTCAAACCGACCTGGATACTCATGGATTGGCTTCAGACTAATTGGGGATAGAATATTCCTTCAACACGGCAGGATTCATTGCCAGGAAATAGAATAAACAGAAAATACGTCAAACACTTCTCTAGTACCTGTAATAATTTACCCCGCCGCTTGAGTCGTTCGTTGAATCGAACCAGAGGTCTAGATACCCCAAAATAGAAAAAATTCAGCTATGTTTTATTCTAAAAAGAGTCTATTTATACAGAAATAATTAAAGACCGCTGTTTTTTAAAGATTGACACCTGTAAAGATTTCTAATAATATCATTACAAGACAACTACAAAAAACGAGTAATTTAGACATATAAAAGAAATAATTTTTATTTTTTGTTAGTAAAGTAATAATTATAAAAGGAAAAAAGTATGTTTTTTAGCCTAGCGGCATCGATCACAGCAACAATCGGGATTTTTCTAGCAATCAGAGTTCTAATCCAGGACAGGAAAGCCCTACTAAACAGGGCGATGTTTGTAACTATTATAATTTCTGCTGTTTTCACATTTATTCATGGGATAATCGCAGGTAGTAGCAACCCCCAAGCCATATCAATACTAATTAAAATCTGCTGTACAATACATGTTTTTTTCCTATTAGGGACAATGGTCTGTCTATTTATCTATGCCAGACCAGCTTGGTACTGGTTTGTAATCTATCTAATGATACACCTTGTCTACGATGTAGGAGTATTGTCTGCGATATGGCAGAACCAATGGGTAATAACAGGATATACCCCTACCCCATACGGGAATGCTCTAATTCTAACAACAGACCAATTCTGGCTTCAAGCAGACAGGGTTCGGGGATTATTCGATACAGCAATAGGTGTTTTGTTATTAATAAAAACATTTAAAAAGACAAAATCAAGAAAAAACAAGCTGATAACAGTATCCCTCCTGATAATAATATTTGCCGTAACAATTCTCACTCTCTGGCTTAAAATTGTTGTTTGGCTAGAATGGGGTTACCCAGATTACTCGCCGCTGCTAGCAATAATAACATACCTTGCATATTTCGCACTCATAAAAAATTATAGCCACTTCCAAGAGAACAAACCAAATCTACAAGATAAATTGCTTTCGACACTAAACAAAGGCTACCTCTTCATGAATATGCAAGGAGAAATAACAAAAACCTCAGATCTTATCGGGAATATCTTTGGAGAAAAAAAAATAATAAACCAATCTTTGTTGGGGGTTTTTCCTCAATGGGACGGTCTTGCAGAAAAATGGCAACAACTATCAAATGGTGATGAGTCCGAAATATCCAATAACTTCTATATAAATGAGCAACTCTACAATGTCAAGATCTCAGCATGCAAGGACAAATTCTCTGATATCGAAGGCTTCATCGTTCACTTCAAATTATTATCGCAACTAGAAGCCTTCAGCAAGAAGTTTGGCCTCACGACTCGCGAAAAAGAGGTCTTTCAATGTATGCTAGACAGCGACGACAACAAGACCATCGCCGACCAACTTTTCATCTCACCTGCAACAGTGAAGAACCATCTGCACAACATCTACAGGAAGACAGAAACCCAGAACCGCACAGATATTCTAAAACTTCTACTCAATGAGCAGATAAATTAAAATTTTTTCATAATATGCTAGTTATTTCCGCACAATGGTTCATTTTCTAATTATTTTTTCAGAAACATTTTTCTTAAACCAGGTATAATATTAAAATCAGTTATAATTTATCAGCATAGCTTAACAAATTCGGAGTATTTATGAATAAAAAATTTTTTGCAACAATCTTTATCCTGAGTAGTTTCTTGCTTTCGGCTGAAACTGTGATAAAGATAAATCAGGGAGAGGAAAATCTTGTCATTGAGAAACTAAACAGCCTCGAAAAAGCCCCTACTAACCAGACAATTATCTTTCAGTTTATGGCGGGGAACTTTTTCTTTCCCGAAGGAATCATCATAACTGACAAAATGATGACTGGAAACGGATCAATTCAATTTCAAGGCAACGGAGATGCAAATCTCTTTGCTGGCAAGGAAATTACCGGATTCAGTAGCGTCGATGGAGAAAAATATATAGTCGCAGAAGTTGAAAGCGGCGTGAAGATTTTTAACTTTTTTTCTAGTAAAAAAAATAATTCCACCGACAGCACGCGAATCGCCCGACAGCCAGACACTGGCTACTTCGGCGTCGAGAAGAAGGCTAGCGACAACCAGAACAGCTTCCATGTATCGCCAGAAGTATTTGCCCTGCTAGAGATGAATAGCTCATTCACAATATGGCCTGGACAGGAACACTGGAACTGGATGACGCTCAACTCCAAGGTTACAACGCTAGACCCTGCAACACTGAAGGTTACAGGCAATATCGCAGCACGCTACTTCTACGACCACGGCGCTAGATTCTACATCACAGGCTCAAAGAATTACATAACCCAACCAGGGGAGTTTTTCCACGATTGGGAAAATGGGAAGTTCTACTATTACCCAGAAAACGGCGAAGTGCCGCAGCTAGCAGTTGTTGCGACAAGCGATTATCTTTTTTACATAAAAGGAAGACTGGAACAACCAGTTTCAAACATCAAAATCTCAGGGCTTAATCTACTCTTGTCAAATTACACAGACTCGCTTCAGATGGCAGACTATGACACGACAGCAGAGAAGAGTGCAATGGTCTGGCTAGAATCAGTGGCAAACTCCGAAATTTCAGGCTGCAAGCTCCTAAATGCGGGATTCTCTGCAATTTCAATCACCGAGGCAAGCCAGAATATCCGAATTACCGACAATGAGATTGCCTACGCCGGTTATAATGGAATTTTTATCCTTGGAGCAGCAGTTGATGATCCACGGTTTTCCTCCCCCGAAGAGTCATATATCAACAAAGGGCATCTTATCCAAGATAATCTTATCTATTCATGTGGGAAAAATGTTGGTCACGCAAGCGGTGTTCAATTATACCAGAGTGGAGACAATCTAATCGACCACAACACAATCTATGACATGCCCCGCTACGCAGTCTCATACAAAGGGACAAGCCACTGGGGCAAGACTGGACCGCTTCGAGATGGAGTTGAAATCTACGGAATAAAAATGAACGAATCCCAGCGGTACAGATTCCTGCACACACGCAATAACATCCTCTCAAACAATGACATGAGCCAGTGCATGACTGACTCACAAGATGGGGGAATATTCGAAGCGTGGGGCTCAGGCAGAGACAATATAATAGAAAACAATTACTTCCACTCAACTAAAATTGGAATTGACGGAGGATTACTCCTTGGAATCTACCTCGATGACGGCTGCGACTACTACACTCTACGCAACAACGTAATCGAAGGATTAAAAGGCTCGCAAACTTACCCAATCTACGCAAAAGGACAAGGCCATACTATCGAAAATAATTTTATTCTCAACTGTGAAGCAGTCTCAACAATAGCAATGTGGGCAATGATGGGGGTAAAAAACGAGAAAATAACTATGTCTCACAATATCTTCCACCAGGATAAATCTTCAGGAATCTACTCATTCTTTGACTGGACAAGAGATAAAATAACCTACTGCGATTACAACCTCTACTGGAATGGGAGGACATCAAAGAGTAGCTACCGAGTGAAAGGAATACCCGGAGCCCAGAAACTCTGGTGGTGGCAGAGCCTATACTCTCGCAAATTCGATCAGAACAGCCAGACAGCAGATCCTCGCTTTGACCTGAGTGTTCCACGTTACTTCAACTTCATGGAGAACTCACCAGCACTCAAACTGGGAATCAAGCCGATTGATTTACGAAATGCGGGAAAAAGATAAAACGATAGAAACCTCAGCTCTTCATTGCGAAAAGCTGGGGGCTTTTTTCAATCTTTTAATAGAATATCGAAGCTGCCAAGTAAACCCAACACTCCAGGCAAGTCAAAAACAGCCTTTCTAACATTATTGTCGCGCGGATCTATTGCAAATCCGGATGACCCGGCAAATTTCGCCTTCTGCAAATCGCACTTTGAGAATAGCGAACCACCAAAGACAGATCCAGAAAAATCAACTTCAGCCAGTAGTGTATTCTGAAAATAACACTCATTTATTTGACATTTTACAAATTTAGATTTTTTCATCTTTGCATCTGTGAAATTGCACAAAAGCAAAGACGATTCCAAGAACTCAAGATCAAAAGAGATTTGATTGCAGTGGAAGAAAGTAATTCCCGACAGTTTCGAGCTTACAAATTTACAGTCTATTATTCTCGACTGCTTAATCAGCGGATTGGAAATTTTACACTCAGTAAAAACACAATTTTCAAAAATAGAAGAAGATAGATCTGCCCCAGAGAAATTACAACTAACAAATTGACAATTCTCAAACTCTTTCTCACGGAGAGCAGTATCCGAGAAATCCTGATTTTCTACCAATAAATCGCAAAAAACATCTTCACTATCAAACATTTTACACCTCACGACCTATTGATACTACCACTCCCCTGAGAAAGAAACAATATCAATAACCAACTTCCCCATCACTCAACCAATCCAGAGAGAATTTCCTAACAGCAAGCCCATTATCATTTTCAAAAAGGATCATAATGCTTTTGTCTGCAAGTTGTGCCATTACCGAATAGGCAAAAGGGGTATTTTCATCGCCGTAAATATTTTTCGACCAGCCCCAGCTCTTCCCGCCGTCAAGACTCAGCCTCACAGTTCCATTAATTCGCAGAGGATGCTTACTTTTTTTCTTATCTATTCGACGATTAGCTGGATTCGAGAACAACAGAGGCCTTGTCCCATCCGCAAGAGGGCTCAACCCAATTATTGCAGCCTGACACTTAGAATCTGGCAAATCTTTTCGCCACGCTAAATCAGACCACTCGAACCCACTCTCAGTCATTGTTACAATATACTCGCCCCTGTCTTCAGC
>JAFGXN010000040.1 GCA_016936615.1 Spirochaetales bacterium
AAATATAAGAAATTTTGCGTCAAAGAAATACTATAATCTTTCATGGCGTAAAGATTATCCTCTAAAATTCATTAATTCAATGCTAATTTCTATAAAGGTAATTAAATGCAGTGGTAAAATAATTTTTTTATTAAAGCTCTCTTTTTGATATTGAATAAAAATCAAATTATACTTTGAGAAAGGGTAGAATTTTTTAAAAATGTTTACTTAGAAAGAAAACAGGACGCTGGGAGTGTTTTTGATATGGAAAATAAAAATCAAACAGAGATAGAAAAAATAAAAGAAAGATTCGAACTAGCAGTAGCGGGAACAAATGATGGAATCTGGGATTGGGATATCAAGACAAATTCACTTTATTTATCAAAAAGGTGGAAAGAGATTCTTGGATTTCAAGACTTTGAGATAGAAAATGATTTTAGTAGTTTTGTCTCATTGCTGTATGAAGAAGATGCAGAAATGGTAAATCAGTATGTTCAAAAGTATCTCAAGGGCGAGATAGATAAATATTCCATAGAGTTCCGGATGAAGCATAAAAACGGCGAGCCGGTTTGGATTTTGGCAAAGGGAGAGGCGTTAAGAGATGAGAAAGGAATTCCTTACAGAATGTCAGGCTCGCACAGTGATATTACAGAGAGAAAAAAAATTGAAGAACAGCTAAAAGAAAATCAGATTAGATTAGAGCTTGCAATTGATGCAGGAGAGCACGGGTTCTGGGATTGGAATTTGATCACAAATCAGACATATTTTAGCTCGACGTATTACACAATGCTTGGCTATGAGGATAAAGAGTTACCGATGAATCTAGATACCTTCATGGCTTTGATCCATCCAGATGATGCAAAAGAAGTCATGCCTGTTATTCAAAGTAGTATTGAGAAAGGTGAACCATATTCTGAAGAGTTTCGCCTACGAGCAAAGGATGGTTCATACAGATGGATTCAAGGTAAGGGTAAGACCTATTCAGATTATCACTCTGGAAAACCAAATCGAGCTGTTGGAGTACATATTGATATACATGAGAGAAAAAATACTGAGATGGTTCTTGAGAAAAAAAAAGTTCGTCTTGAAAATATTATTAAGGGGACAAATGTAGGTACTTGGGAGTGGAATGTTCAGACAGGGGAGGTCTTTTTTAATGAGAGATGGGCTGAAATAATTGGATATACGTTAGAAGAAATATCTCCTATATCGATAGATACTTGGATGAAATTTGCATATCCTGAGGATCTTAAAAAGAGCGAAGAGTTTTTGAATCGACATTTTTCTGGAGAGTTGGATTATTATGAGTTTGAGTCTCGAATGGTGCATAAAAACGGTTCTCTTGTCTGGGTTCTTGACAGAGGAAAGGTTTTTTCCTGGACAAAAGAGGGAAAGCCTTTACTGATGATGGGAACTCATCAGGATATCACAGAGCGAAAACAGGCTGAGCAGACAATTCTTGAGCAGTCGGAATTGCAGAATACATTAATGAACATCTCAAATAGTTTTATTAATGTCTCGCTTAGCAGGACAGATGAGACTGTCAAAGAGGCCTTGGCGCTACTTGGAAGTTTTACAAAGACTGACCGTTCATACATCTTTGATTATGATCATGATAGACGGGTGTGCAATAATACCTACGAGTGGTGTGGGGATGGGATAATTCCTCAGATTGAGGAGTTGCAAGGAGTTCCTTTCGATTTAATCCCAGATTGGGTTGAGGCTCATTTTGCCGGAGAGCCTATAAACATAGCAGATGTTATGGCTCTTCCTGAGGATAATGGGGTACGACAGGTTCTTGAGCCTCAAAGCGTTCAAAGTATTTTAACTTTACCGATGATGGATGGTGAGATTTGCACTGGGTTCGTGGGTTTTGATGCGGTAAAATCAATGCATACTTTTTCTGAAAAAGAGATGAATTTGCTCAAGCTCTTTGCTTTGATGTTGGTGAATGTCTTTAATAGGAATAAGATTCAGCATGAACTTAAAACTGCGAAAGAGGTTGCTGAGGCAGCAAGTAAGGCAAAATCTGAATTTCTTGCAAATATGAGCCATGAGATACGGACTCCGATGAATGCTGTTATTGGATTAGGGAAATTGCTAGAAGATACACCATTAAATTCCTTGCAAAAAGATTACCTGACAAAAATAAATAGTTCGTCCTTAATTCTTCTTGGAATAATAAATGATATATTAGATTTTTCTAAGATAGAAGAGGGTAAATTGGAGTTGGATTCCCATCAGTTTGATTTCAATGAAATTATAAACAACATGAAAGATATCTTTTCTGAAGATGTAAGAAAAAAAGGGTTGGATTTTAACTTTGAGATAGATCCTGATATCCCTCGATTTATGGTTGGCGACTCGTTGAGGATAAAGCAGATTTTAGCAAACTTGATTGGGAATGGAATAAAATTTACTCAGCGGGGATATTTATCAATAAAGATTGATAAAATTGGAAAAAATGATTCGAAATTTGTTAAATTGAAGTTTTCTATCTCGGATTCAGGAATTGGAATTAGCGAAGAGCAGATTTCAAGACTTTTTAACCCTTTTGTTCAAGCAGATTCTTCAACAACAAGAAATTTTGGTGGGTCTGGTCTTGGTCTAGTGATTAGCTCTCGCCTTGTTGCTTCTATGGGAGGAACTCTGAGTGTCTCCTCGGTTGTGGGCGAGGGAAGCTGTTTCTTCTTTGATATCAATCTTGAGGTTGCTGATGAAGCTAATCTTGCTTCTCATCTGTTAGGATCGACAGTATCTCCGTCAAGTTCTGTCCCAAATTTGAAGAATTATTCTATTTTATTGGTTGAGGATAATGAGATCAATCAGGAAGTTGCAGCAAGATTTATCAAAAAGACAGATGCTGATTTTTATATCGTATCAAACGGAGAAGAGGCTGTACAGTTTGTAAAAAATAATTCAGTGGATTTAGTCCTTATGGATTTGCAGATGCCCAAAATGGATGGGTTTGAGGCTACGAGGCGGATTAGGGCGTGGGAAAATTCGGAAGGAAACTCGGAGAAAAAAGTTCCCATTATTGCTCTTTCTGCTGCTGTTCTAAATGATGATGTGGCAAATGCCCTTGCGTCGGGTATTGATTCTCATCTTGCAAAGCCGATTAAACCTGAATTTCTTTACCGTCAAATAATGGAAATTCTCCCAGGCGTGGAAACTTTTGACTCAGAGGATTCTCTCTCTTCGGAATCTTCAGATTTTCCTAAAGTGAAGGGGTTTTCTCTTCAACGCGGAATATTGATTTCGCAGGGAGATAGGGGCTTTTATATGAAGATGCTAAGAGGCTTCTATAAAAAAATGGAAGAGGAATTTCTTGCTTTTTCAAAAAAAATTGGGGATTTAGATCTTGAAACTATTCAGAAACAGTCTCATGCCCTAAAGGGAATCTCAGGAACAGTTGGAGCCGAGGCAATAGAACATATTTCAATTAAGATTGATGCTCTTGCTAAAAAAAAGCAATTAATACCGCTGGAACTCTCTTCTGATTTGGTAGAGTCGATTTCTTCTGCGATTCAAGAGCTTTCGAAGATTGTAGAAGAGGCTAAGACTCCTGAAGAAAAGTTTTCTTTAGTGGAGGATCGAGATCTATATCAAGAGATTGTTGAAAAGTTGAGAAGGAGCGAGCTTGTAGAGGATGAGCTTTTAAGCCTTGTTTGTTTCCAGATAAAAAAAGATAAAGGGACTCTCGAGGCTGAGAAGTTTCGAGATCTAGTTGAGAACTATGAAATGGAAGATGCTGCCGAGATGTTGACGCGCTTAAAAGAGCTATAGGGTTTCTGAGTATTTTACAATGTACTTTTTTAGAATGTCCATACTCTTGTCATAGTTCTTTGCTGATTTCAAAAATGGATCTGGTATAGCTTTATATCTTTTATCCACAAGTTCTGAAAGTGTAATAAACTTTTTTCTGAATTTTCTTGGAGTTTCCCATTTGTGAGTCTTTGTCATTCCAATAATTATATCAGCCTCTTCAAACCTTTCTGGATGGGTCTTTTTGAAGGATGGTGAAAAATTATTTATTGACTCTTCTGAAACCCCATTTTTGAGAAGATAGGTCTTAGTCTTAGGGAAAATTTCCTTTGATCGATTGAATACTGCGGAGCTCTGAATCCACTCTATGTTGGTTCTTGAGGGTTTTTTCTCTAAAAGATATTTTGTGTATAGTTCTGCAAAGGGGCTTCTGCATACATTAGACGAACAAACAAATAAAATTTTCATAATACCTCGTATAAAAAGAATCATTTGTGGTAAAATGCACAGAAGGAGAATAATATGAAAGAAATTATAATGTCTAACCTTCCAGCAAGTATTGCCACAATTGGATTATGCCTATATTTTGCTGGAATGGCAATTGTCTTTATCCTGTCGCCAGTAAAAAATGCTAAAAAGTTTGCAGTGCAACCGGTTGATAATGCTGGTGTGACTGAGATAAGGGTTTACTATGGGGGAATTTCGCTGGCGTTGGCAATTTTTCTTGGATATATAATGCTAGGTGTCGGGATGCCTCGAGTCTCTCTGATTGGTGGAGTTATCTTTGCTACGACAGTTCTTGTTACTAGGACAATTTTCCTTTTTGTTGATAAAGGGTGGAAATGTCCTTATACGAAGCTAGCTATTCCTGCAGAGTCGCTGTTTGTTATTGCATTGTGGGTCTGCTTTCTTTTGAGTTAGAAAAATTTAGAGAATATGCCCGTATTTCCTTGACACAAAACATAAGTTGTCGTATCTTATTTATATGAACATATGTTATAAATAGGAGGTGACTTTATGGCATTTCGTGATGGTTCTGGTCCTAATGGACAGGGTTCAATGACAGGTCGTGGTCTTGGTGCGTGTTCCGGCGTTAATGCTCCATTTTCAGGACGAGGTGGTGCAGGTCTAGGTCGTGGTAGAGGCGCTGGTCGTGGCTTTGTGCAAGGCCGAGGTCAAGGTCTTCGAGGTGGTTTTGGTTTTGCTGGGGTAAACAATAAAGATGTTTTGGAATCCCAACGAGAAGCAGCCAAGGCGCAATTAGCTGCTATAGAATCTCAGATAAAAAATTTATCTGAAGAGAAATAATTTTTACCCTGTTTGCTGACGCGAGCAGGGATTTTTATTTTATATATGAAAAAAATATAAAAATATTGTCATGAATTATATTTTTAGTGTATAATTGTCTAATTATTAAAAAGCTCTAAAATATGAGGTGTTTTATGGATATGTTAAACGGGCGTTTAAGTGATGGGACAATTTCCGTTACTAGTACAGAGGATATTGAAAAAGTCTACGAATTCATAAAGAATGAAAAGAATTTTATTTTTCAATATGAAGAAAATGGAAAGAAAAGGTCGGAGCTCATTCTTACTGAAGGAATGCTTTCGAAGCTTAAGACAAGTGAATTAAAAATAATAGCAGAGTAAAAAGGAGTTAGTATGTTTTTAGAACCAGGAATGTTGGCATTAGCTATTGGTGGCGGAGTGCTTGGGTTGTTTTTATTGATGTTTATTATCGCACTTTTCAGGTGGTATAGAATTGTCGATCCAAGTTCGGCACATCTTGTTGTTACACCTAAGAGTAAAATGGTTATCTCTTCAGATGAGAAGGTTCAGTGCAGTAAAAAGAAGCGATCATATTTTTCAATTCCTTCATATATTCCATTTATTGGACGGACAGTCAGGGTTGTTGATTTGACTATCAGAGAGCTAGTTCTTGAGCAGGAGACTTATGAGATAAATCAGGCACGATACCAAGTTTCATCTAGTACAAAGTACAGAATTGTTGATGTTCGTACTGCGGGAGAGACGTTTAAGACAGATGATATTCTTGAGGAACAACTTAAAGAGGTTATTAAAGCGAGTGTTAGAGCAGTAACTGTAAAATATGATGTTGTTGATGCGAGAGCAAAGAAGCAGATAATGTCTAAGGAGATTGTTGGCGAAATTGAAGAAGATTTTAAGCAATGGGGTATTCAGCTTGTGAATTTCCAGCTGGTCAATTTTCAGGACACTAAAGAAAGTACAATTATTTCAGATATTTCTCGAAGGAGAGAGGTTGAGATTCAGTCTAGAACCCGTCAGGAGAATGCTGAGCGGGTAAAAGAAGCAAGAATTAAAGAAGCCGAAGCAGAGCAGAAGGCTCGTGAAAGGGAAATAGAAAAAGATGAGGTTATTTCTGTCCGTGACCAGAACAAACAGCAGAAGATTGCAGAACAGGCAAAGGTTACCAGAGAGAAAGAATATTTTGTCAAAGAGGTTGAGATTGTAAGGCAGGCTGAGATTGATAAACAGCAGGCAATAATCAGAGCAAATCAGGATAGAGAGACTGAGGAAATCAAGAAAGTTCAAAAACAGCTAGAGGGAGAGGGAGAGAGGCTTAAGGCAGAGGAAATTGCAAAAGCTGAAGCTGCTCCTATCCGTGAGAAAGGTATAGCTGAAGCGATGGCAAAAGAGAAACTCCAGGAAGCTCTTAATAAGTTTAAAGACGAAGCAATCAAAGCTCTTGTCGCGGAGAAGATTGTTGAAAAGGATAAGGAAGTTGGCGTTGCAATTGCTCAGGCTCTAGCGAAGGCAGAGATGAAAGTTTTTCTTGGAGGAAGTGGAAGTGATTCTGAAGGATTTGAGCTAGGAAAGCTTTTGAATAGCATTAGAACCGCTGACGATGTAACAGGTTCTGCTGTTCTTAACAATATAGCACGTCCAAATGATTTAGGCTTTAAGGCTCTAGGGCTTCAAAGTGTTGATGAAATGGTTGAAAAAGAAGAGAAAGCAAAAAAATAATCTATTATTATATAGAAGACTGCGTGATTTTTAATAATCTGCAGTCTTTTTTTTTATTAAAACAGTGATATTATTAAAGGTGAGAGGTTAATATGGAAAGTCTAAAAGGTAAAAATATTCTGGTAACTGGTGCGACGTCAGGCATCGGCAGAAGTCTCGCGTTGAAATTATCTGCGGCAGGAGCAAATCTAGCAATCTGCGGAAGATCTCAGCAAAAGATGGAGTCGCTGGTAAAAGAAATTTCTGCTGGTTCTGCAGCATTAATTTATTCCGAGAGTTTTGACTTGCTCGACCAGCAGAGAATTTTCTCTTTTGTCGATAATGCGCACAGAACCCTTGGCGACTTCGATATCCTTGTTAATTGTGCGGGGGCAAATCCAGCGAAAGGCCGCATTCCCGAAATCAATGTCGAGGATCTTGAGTGGATGCTGAAAGTCAAGCTTGTTGCACCTTTTCTCTTCATGCAGGAAGTCTATAAACGGATGAGAAATCTTGAGCAAGGGATGATTCTCAATGTAATGTCTACAGTCTGCAAGTTCTCGAACGAAGATGTTGCATCATACACTGCATCAAAGGCTGGATTTGACGCACTTGCTAAGGTCTTCAGGAAGGAAGCACGTGCAAAAGGTCTTCGCGTCTGTTCAATTTATCCCGGCGGAGTTGATACTCCATTCCGTGATATCAAAAAACCAGAATATCTTAATTCTGAAGAGGTTGCTGATGCTATTGTCATGATGTTGTTGCAGAGACCGGGAGCATCTGTCGATGAACTTGTAATCCGACCGATGATTGAGAAGAACTTTTCATAGAAAGTTTGTTGCTGCGTGGTGCAAGGTCCTCCATCAGGACTGCCAATTGAAAGACGACTTCGAAGCGAATATGTAGTTAGCCTCTTCGAGAAAGAAGGTTTAGTTCTTGAGAAAAGTAAAAAAATAAATGAGTATCAGTATTTGAATATGTTTTGCAGGGCTCTGTAGATAATGACAATGCAAAGTTTTCTGTACTACCTTTTTTGTATTGTAAACTCTAATGGGTTACTCTTTAGTTAGAGGTTTTCAATGAAAAAAAAGAGAGTAATGGTTTTTATATTTTTAATACTTTTGATTTTCAGTTGTCCTCCTGATCCTGAATTACCTCCAGATCAATCAGAGCCGCAGGGAAAGGGTGCTACATTGCCATGGACTACCTATGAAGCTGAAAGAGGAAGTTATAGTGGCTCGCTTTTAACTTGGAGTGTTGCTAAAAATGATGGGGTTGGAGATCCAGCAGGTGAGGCTTCTGGTCGTAGTGCAGTTAGATTAGCTTCTACAGGAGACTATGTTGAGTGGGCTATGGTTAAAGCTTGTAATGCTCTAGTTGTTCGTTACTCTATTCCCGATGCACCTGGAGGCTATGGTCAGAATTGCTCTTTAAGTATCTACAAGAATGGAGAAAAAATGAATACAATTGAATTAACTTCTCGCTATAGCTGGCTTTATGGAAACGAAGCACATCCTTCAGAAGACCCATCTGCTGGAGTCCCTCGTCATATTTATGATGAGAGTCAAAAAGTGTTGAGTTTCACCTATGAAGTGGGAGATATTTTAAGATTGCAGAAAGATTCGTCTGATAACGCAGCATATTATGATATTGACTTCATTGAAATGGAGATTGTTGAACCAATTGCCCAGCCAAGTGGTTCAACTTCTGTAGTTGACTACGGAGCTGATCCTACAGGTGTAAATGATTCAACAGATGCGATAAAAGCTGCGATTTCTGCTAGTGGCGGCATTGTCTGGTTTCCTCCAGGTGTCTATCGACAATATGCTAAGATTAGCGTTCAAGGAATAACCTTGCAAGGAGCTGGCTATTGGTTTACAACTATTTGGGGCGCAGATTCCTGGAATGATAATAGCGAAAAAACAGGGTTTTTGATTACTGGTGGAAATACTACTATTAGAGATATGATGATTCGAGGCGAGAGCCATATTCGAGATACAGGTAACTCCGGCATCGTAATAGCTACTGGAAATTACAATAGAATAATCAATGTCTGGGTAGAACATACTAATACAGGTATCTGGTCAGGTTGGGATAACACACCTACAGCGGATAATCTTCTAATTGAGGGATGTCGAGTTAGAAATACCAGCGCAGATGGAATAGATCTTCTGTTTGCCTCTCAAAACTGTCTAATAAATCAAACAACAACACGTTGCACAGGAGATGATGGTATTGTAATCTGGAGTAGAAAAACCGGATCATCAGGACCTGCAAAAAATAATACAATATCCAATTGCACTATTCAGCTTAATTGGCGTGCTAATGGAATGACTCTTTGCGGAGGCGAAAACACAACGGTAAAAAATATATTAATCAAGGATACATTAACACATCCTGGTCTCTACATTACTACTTCTTTTTGGCCCTATCCATTTGGCGGGACTACTAATATTTCAGATGTAGATCTAATTCGATGTGGTGGAGCATTTTGGAGTGGAGAGGAATTTGGTGCATTGAGGTTTTGTGCTGAAAATTCAGATATTACCGCGCCAATTAATCTTTCCAATATCAGTATTATCAATCCAGTCTATAGCGGAATAATGTTTTCCAGTCGGCGGCAGACGAATGAAGATTTTTCTCTATATTTGCCAGAGACCTGGCATTCTTTTCCTAGTGGGTATATTTCTTTATCAAATGTTACAGTTTCAAATGCAAGTACTTATGGAATTTCCGTCGATGAATATGGATACGGAGGAGCTAATTTTACAAATGTTACAATATCTGCGACTATAGCAAAGGTAAAAAATGACTCGGAGCCTGATTTCGTCTTAAATAGAATCAGTGGTAATGATTGGTAAGTTATTTATACATAAAAAAAGCGGATCATTGATCCGTTTTTTAAATGCCTGGTAGGCTTGAGAAATTTTCTAAAAGATGTTCTGCTTTTTAGAAGTATGAGCAGCAGTAGTCTGTAACTTTTCGTATTTTAAGTTTGAAGCTGGAATTTGCTGGTACGTCGAAAGATTCACCAGGCGCGATTGTCTTCCATTCTGTGTCTCCTGGAAGTAGGATGTCTAGATCTCCGGCAAGAATCTCCATTAGTTCTGCACAGCTTGTCCCGAATTCATAATCTCCAGGCATCATTATTCCTAGAGTTTTCTTAGATCCATCAGCAAACAGGACTGTTCTGCTTGTTACCTTCCCATCGTAATAAATATTGGCTTTGCATGTAATTGTTACATTTGTGAAGTTTTCCATAAAAATTCCCCTCTTTTATTGTTCAGATTATATCTGGAAATAACTCCTTGGACAATCTGTTTTGAACTTTTTTATATTTTCTGTGATGAAAATCTTCTATGCTGAATCATGAAGTTGTTTTATACTTGAAAAATGGAGACTCTGGGGTTCTTTTTTAATTTAATAACCTTCTCGACTATTTTTGCTGCATTTATTGTAGCGTTGAATATCAAGCTGCGGACTAAGGATAGGCTGGTCTCTCTCTATTTTTATCTGCTGGTAATGTTCTGTTATCACACATTTTATCCGCTGGTGATTGCCTATGTCGGGAGTCAGCGGGTTTTCGGGATTGTCTGGTTGGATTATATAATCGGTGTTGTGATGCTTGTCTCGACATATGGGCTTTTCTTCATTGTCTATCTGTTGGTGCTTTATCTTAGCGGGATCAAGGAGAAGAGGCTCTTTTCTTCTATTATCTTCGGACTAAGCCTTGTTCCTTTCTCGGTGGATATGTTCGGGTTTACTTGCCGAATCTTCCAACTGGATTGTGAATTCCCTTGGCTGAAAATTGTTATTTCGGTTGGATTCTGGTTGTTTTTCCTGATTCCTCCAATATTTCTGGTCATTGTCTACAGGCGAATCCCTCCGGGGCATTTGAAGCGGACTACACGAGATCTGGCGATTGTTATGTTCTGTCTTCTTCTGGTAAAAATTGTCGGGCAACTTGTCGGTTTGGGTTCGAATCAGGTTGTAGAGACTCTTCTGAGAAATCTTCGACTTGATAATTTCATTTACATTGCTTTGAGTTTTATTATTACTCAGTACATGGTGAGATATTATTTTCATAAGTATGATCAGCTTATCGACAATAAGATGCTTGATGCATTTTGCTTGCAACAGCATATCTCTGAACGTGAGCGGGAGATTCTTTTCCTTGTGGCAGAGGGTTTGTCCAATAAGGAGATAGCCTTTGAGCTGAAAATAACAGAAAGCACAGTGAAGAAGCATCTTCAGAACATAATGAAAAAATCTTCAACGACATCAAGGCTTCAGCTCATCTCTGAAGTGAGAAAATTTTAACCATAAACCCCCACTACTACTAAAGTATAATTGCGAATTTTCATTGTTAATCGTAAATTTTATCTGTATGGAGGTGCTTATGAAAAAGTTATTAAGCTTGTTTGTGAGTCTAGTTCTTGTCTATGGATGTTCTCTTCCTGTTGCTTTGCATGAGATTACAGGCACTGAGACAACAAAGACATATCAGCAGAGTGAAATTGAGAGTGTGTATGGGGTTGCAGATAATATCGTAGTATATATCCATCTACCTGAGGGCTACTCTGATTCTGGAACACCGTATCCGGCAGCTTTTATTCTTGATGGGGATAGTTTGTATAAGCGCGGGGCTGCCTACAACTCAGAACTTACGGAAGATTATGGAAAAAGTGGGATCGTTTTCGGTGTCGGGTACGGATTTAGCGATGCATATGCAAATCCGACGGGAAATTCTGGTCGTTGGAGAGATTTCACTTTTCCTGAGAGTCTGGACTTTTTTACAGGAGAGGCTGTTGGAGAGGAGAAGACTAATCCTGACGGATATTACAAATTTTTAAAAGAAAAACTAATTCCTGATATGGTTGCTGCCTATAATATTGATGCTGATAAGATTGGCTTGATTGGTCATTCAAATGGCGGTGACTTTGCCTTCTACGCATTTACCCAGCACAATCCAGCAAGTCTTGCAGATACCGGGTTTGCTAATCCGTTCAACTACTACATAGTTGTAGATGGTGGTCAGGAAAATTATCTTCAGGATGTCTATGAGAAGGCTCAGAAGGAGTTGATGGCGACAAAGGGCAATGCGTTTGAGAAAGCAACGCACCTGTATTTGATACATGGTTACTTGACTAGCCCTTCGGCTGTTCTGTTGCTTGAGTCAATTGCACAGAAGTACATCGGTTACAATTATACAAATCTTACAGTTAACAGGTTCTTCCCGTTGAGAGATGACCATGGAGATGCTGCATACACAGGAATCCGCAATGGCTTGATGCTTCTGCTTGGAATTGATGATTATGCAAAATATGCAGATGAGGGAGGGGTTCAGTTATGAAAAAGATTATTTTTGCGATAATGTTAATGGCTTCTGTTTCTGTTTTTGCCGAGAATCAGATACCTGAGTTTTTACATTTGAAGACAGATTTGGCCTTCAACCTTGGTAATACAAGCTGGCCTGCACCGGGGCTTGGGTTTTCTACGCATACAAGGCTTGGCTTCGATATATGGAGTAACAATGTCGCTAGCGGGTCTCTTGAGACAGGATTTGTCTTTGCATTTCAGGGCGATCCTCTCTTAAGTTTATCTACTTTTGGCGCGGGGGTAAGTGGTGATTCTGGTGAGATCGAGTTTTCAAATTTGAATCTGATAAACACCTTGCAGTGGTCGTTCGGTCATACTTTTTACTTTCTAGAAAAAAGGAATTTGTTTCTATCTCTCTACTCTTTTCTCGGTTACTCGTGGAGGATAAATAGCATTACAGATATTACAAATAACTCAAGTCTTGAACTGGCTGCGGATGAATTGACTCGTACAGTGGGGGCATTTACCTCTTCGTTCTCTGTTCAGTTGGGGTATAATTTTCATGAGAATGTCGGAGTCTTTGCCTATGGAAATTATATTGTGCCGGTGGAGCCAGGTGTGCATGGCAATTACAGTCTTGGATTTGGATTGAGTTTTACTGCTTTTTAAATGCGAGAATATTGTTTTTTTTGGAATAGACTCTGCCTGTCAGGGTCTATTTTTTTTAAAGTTTGTATGCGAAAAAGCAAGTAATCATGTTCAAAATTTTTCTTTTCGTGGTAAAATTAAAAAAAAGAGCGGAGAGGTTTATGAAAAGAGTAGGAAGTGTTTTTTTGTTTTTGGTGTTAACGTTAACTGTGAATGCTCTGGATTTCCCTTTGAGTGGGATATATCCAGATTTGTGTACTTATTCTCAGTACAATGATGATGGATCGTTTGATGCGCCGCGGCATGAGGAGTGCGGAATCGGTGCTGTTGTGCCATGGGCTGGCAAGTTGTGGATGATTAACTATGGCCCTCATTTGCCTGAAGGTAGTAACCATAAACTTTTTTCTATTGATAAAGATATGAAGATGTCGGTTCATCCTGAAAGCGTCGGGGGAACTCCTGCCTGCCGTATGATTCATCGTGAGTCAAATCAGCTTATAATCGGGCCATATTTTATTGATGCAGATGGAAAGGTTAGGGTTATTTCGCCAGCGGTTATGCCTGGAAGATTGACAGCTGTGGCTCGTCATTTGTATAGGCCTGAGACGATGGTCTACTTCTATGATATGGAAGGAATGATCTACGAGGTAGATGTATATACTCTTGCTGTCAAGCGATTGTACAAAAATCCGCTACCAGGCTGGCATGGGAAAGGTGCATATACTGGAGATGGTGTTGTATATTTTGCCAATAATGGTGAGGATGTTGGAAGCAATGAGCAGAAAATCCACTGGAAAGTGCCTCTTCACAAATATAACAGAGATGGAGGAGCAGGTATTCTTGCTTCTTGGGATGGGAAAAAGTTTAATGTGATTGAGAGGTCTCAATTTACTGATATAACAGGACCGGGAGGAATCTATGGTGGTTCTGCAGGAGATCCAGTGTGGGCGATTGGTTGGAATGCAAAGAGCCTTAGATTGAAAATTTTTGAAGATGGTAAGGCTTATACTCTTCTTCTGCCAAAGGCGGCATTTAATAATGATCCAAGTCATGGCTGGTTCACAGAGTGGCCCCGTATCAGAAAAATAAATGATTCTTTGACCTTGATGGATATGCACGGGATGTTCTTTGACTTTCCGGCCAGTATGTCTGGAAAAAATTTCGCTGGTCTTCGCCCAATTGGTTCCCACCTGCGCTACATCCCCGACTTCTGTGAATGGAACGGTCAGCTAGTTCTAGCGACAGATGAGACTTCTATCCAGGGCAATCCGCTTGCGGGACAGCCACAGTCTAATCTCTGGTTTGGCCAGGTCTCTGACTTGAAAAAGTGGGGACCAGTCTCTGGCTTTGGCGGAATTTTTGCCGGCGATACTGTGAAAGGCGGTTACATCTCTTATCCTTTCCTTGTCGGCGGGTTCGATTACAAGCAGTTGCATTTTTATTATTATGGAGGAGAAACAGCTAGCGTAATAATTGAAAAAGCTGATTTCAAGGAGGGTTCTGTCGAGTGGTCTCAGCTGAGATCTGTTGAGTTGAGTAATGGATACAGTACTCAGATGCTTGGAGATGATGTGGAGTGGGTAAGATTAAAAGTTGTAACCGATGCGAAGCTGGATGCATGGTTTCATCTGACAGAGAATCTTTCAAAGAGGGAGTATAATCCAGCACTTTTTGAGAGTCTAATTGATGGCAGCTCTTCTGATTTCTGGGAAAAAGGTAGCTTCTCTGTGACCTTTCCAGATTTTGCAAGTCGTGATCTTCTGGTTGCAGAGATAAATCGGGATAAGTTTGAGAGTTTTTCACGAGTGAAAAAGTCTGATTACTCGCTTGTTGATGATATTTCGCGGAAAGCACTTTTTTCAGAGAAAAAAGATTATCTGGATCTTCAGATTGATACCTCTTCGATTGTGATTGAAAGTTATGGAAAAAGACTTCGTCTCCCAAAAAGCAGAGTTATTCCTGATTCTATTGTGGCTTCGAATTTATTCAGAAAGGTACGAGAGGTTGAGTCTGAGAGAATTCTTGCGAATTTGTCTGGGATTTTCTATGAGGTTCCGCTGCGGAAAGTTGGTGAGCCGGAAGATTTCTATAAAATGAGACCAGTTGCTGCACATGATAAGATTATCAGCGATTTCTCAACATGGAGCGGATTTCTTGTTCTTTCGGGAGTTGATATTAAGAAGGCAAAGGCGCGTGCTGATAAGCATGTTCTTTTTAATGAAAAAAATGATTCTGCTCTGTGGTTCGGGGCTATTGATGATTTGTGGCAGCTTGGAAAGCCTGTGGCAGTCGGCGGTCCGTGGGATAATTCTCTGGTGAAGAAGGGCGAATTTTCTGATCCGTATATTATGACAGGCTTTGACAAGAAGATTCTCAGGATAAAATCTTCAGAGCCTGTGAAAGTTCAGTTGTATATTGATTATGATTTGTCCGGGAAGTTCAGGCTTTATGAAGAATTGGATGTTCCGGGTTCAGCGGAATTTGCATTTCCAGAAGGATTCAGCGCCCATTGGATAAAACTGAAGGTTTCTGATGATGTGCAGATATCTGCCGAGTTTGAATATCGATAAAAAAGGGGGGGGGGTGCTTCCCCCTTTTTTTTTGTAATATTGCTATATTTTTTCTATAATTAAGAGAGATATTATGGAGGAAGTTATGGCAGATTGTGAATGTATAAATGGGTGTCCTTTTTTTAATGATAGGATGGATAAGATGCCTGCGATGGCAAGTGTCTATAAGAAAAATTATTGTCAGTCTGATTTCAATAGTTGCGCAAGATATTCTATTTTTAAGGCTCTTGGCAAAGAATTTGTTCCTGTGGATCTCTTCCCAAATGAAAAAGAGATGGCAGAAATGATAATTAAGAAGGCAAAATCTTAGTTCAACAATACGATTTGTGTAAAAATTATAAATTTTGACATATTAAAGATAATTGAAGGGAAAAAAGTAAAACGATTAATATAAGGTTAAACGTTTATTAATGTAGTGTTAATTTTCTTCTTTTTTCTTAATATAAATTTGAGTATTACATTTTCTCATGATAATAGTGAAAGACTGCATATATTGCAGTCTTTTAATTTTAGGTGAGAGGTGGCTATTTGTTAAAACGATTTTTTTACTTAGCAGTTCTTTTTGTTCTGGTTAGTTGTGGTTCTTCAACTTTTTATTCTGAAGATATTGAGGGAAGGTGGATTAAATCTAACTTTTCTAGTGGTCAGCAGATCAGGGAGGATCTTCGCTTTCATGATTTAGTGGAAGAGACTGAGACTGAGATTGTTCTAGACTCGTTGCAGAATGAGATTGAGAAGCAAATCAAGGTTAAAAAGGGATCTTATACTTGGGACATCTATTTAGACGGGGTCTTGAGTGAAGAATTTTCTACTAAAGGGAGATTTTCTTTTTCTTCTGAAAAATTTGAGCTTATTTTAACTCCAGAAGGGGAAGGAGCAGAGATTAAGATCTACTCTTTCATGCTCAATAATAAGGGAAAAAGTTTAGATCTTGTTGTTCTTAACAATGGGAAAGCGTTAGCTAGGAGGTTTTCACGACAATGAAGCAAATTATTACCATATTAAGCATTATATTTCTTTTATTTTCTTGTAAGTATCTTGATGTTCAAAATTTGAATTTGTCAAATGATGAAGGAGAAAATGAGTCTGTCCTTGTTGGGGTTCTTGCAGACTCTCCTTTGTTACCACCTACAGAGATTCAGGCTTTTTCTGTTCTGAAGGGAAATATTCTTGATTTTCACTTGTCATGGGATTCTGTTCCTTTTGCCTCTGAGTATGAGATTTGGACAGGTGAGAGCGAAGCTGGAGAGTTTGAAAAGGTGGGGACCTCTTTGGTGAATAGTTATCTATTTTCAAAAGAGGTTATTCCTACGTTGGTCTCTCATGAGCAGTATTTTAGGATTGTTGCTTTGAATCGTTCGAAGCTAGCAAGTCCGCTCTCTAAGATTTTTCTTGTATCTTTTTCAAAAGAGGGAGGAAAGGTTGGTTCTGTCGATACCTTGTATTCCTCGAAGGGGACAAGTTCTTCTGTCGAGTTGACTTGGGTTCCTGCTGAGAATGCCTATTATTATCGGATTGAGAGGGCGGTTTCTAAGTCGGGAGAGTTCGAGGTAATTGAGGACTCTTTTATTCCTCTAGATTTCTCTGAGAGTTTGCATCTATTTAAAGATCGAGAGGTTGTTCCAGGTGTTATCTATGATTATATTGTCACTCCTTTTGATAGATATGGTTCTGGTGGAAGATCTAGTGGAGTTAGTGTTGGGGGATATGTTCTTCCTAGTGTAGAAAATTTTAATGTAAGCTTTGGCTCTTCTCTTCGAGGAAACGCTTCTGGCGATATCTACTCTGTGCTAGATCTTCAATGGGATAGACGTGAGTATCTCGTGGATGCCTTTGATTCTACTGCTGTGGAGGTTGATGGTTGGAAAATTTTTACCTCCTTAGATCAGAACTCTTCTGGATACTTTGCATTAGAGGATATTTTTCTTAATTCTCCTCTTATTCCTGCAAATGTTAAGGCTCTTAGGAAATTTGAGCCAACTTTGCCAAATGTTGGAGCTCTTTTGAGTGTTGGGCTTGATGATTATCTACAGGATGGTGAGTGTCCTCAGCTTTTTTCGAAGATTTATCAAGATACTCAGACAGGTGTTATTTATCGAAGATATAAATATCGGATTCTTGTTGACTATGTTACCGATGGTTTTGAAGCGCCTGCGTCGTCATATTACTCTTTTTTCTATTTTAAAGTTAAGGGTGTCTATAATGAAAATTTTCCTGCTATTTATTATGAGACTTTAGAGTCAAAGGTTAACCGAGGTTTTGCTTGTGATCCAACTGCTCAGAATTTTTCTAAATTGGATTTGGGATTTTCTGCAATCTATAACTCAGCATCTTCTAATGTCGGGGTCTCTTTTAATCGTGTAGATGGTGTTGGTGGTATTGAGGTTCAAAAATATTTTGTATATCGAAGGATTGCATACGATATTGCTTACAAGCTGGTGTCTGAAATTGAAGCAGATGGATCTGCTTCTTATCAGTACTCTGATTCAGATTTGGTTCAAGGCTCAAGATATGAGTATGCTGTTCAGGTTCTTGGTTCTGATGGGAAGTTGTCTCATTATTCTGAACCTGCTTATATAGAGGTGGTGCAATAATGAAAAGAAAAAAATCTTTTACTATTTTAGGAATTTTCGTTTTTTCTCTGTTTTCTTTGACCTTAAATAATTGTAAGGAGCAATCTCTATTAGATCCAAATATTGCTTATACCCATGATTCAATTGCTCAGAAGATTGAGTCTCAGGAGTTTTTGCCTATTGATATTGAGGAAGGGGTTGATTCTGATCTCTTTGTTGGGGAGTTAATTCCTGTTCCTCTTAAATTAGAGGTCTCGAAGGGTGATTCGACATATTTGATTGAGCTTTCTTGGACAAGGGTCAAGTATGGGTCGGAGGATGTTGCTTATCATGTCTATCGCGCTGTTGAGGGCTCTTCTGCTATAAGAATTACTGGAGATTCTCCTGTTACAGATTCCCGGTATGAGGAAAATCTCTTGCTCGGAGAGATTGAGTCGGGGGTATCTTACCGCTATATGGTTCGAGCTGTTGTTCCTCGGATTGTAGATGAGGAAGGATTGGTTTACGCAAGTAAAATTTCGAACGCAGAGGTTGGATTTGTTTTTGACAAGGTTAGGACTTTGCGAGCAACCCAAAGAGAGTTTGTCGATAGGGTTGAACTGTCGTGGGATCCTGTTCCAAGCGCTGAATATTATACTGTCTATAGAGCGACTGCTGATGAGAATGGAAATCCTCCAAAGTATGAACAGTCTTATAAACTTATAAGTAATGCTTTGGCTACGCCTGAGTTTTTAGATTATTCTACTGAGAAACAAGGCTCGCTCTCTTCGCAATATGAATATTTTTATATTGTAAAGGCGCATAAGGGAGAGACTGTCGTGAGTCTTCCCTCTTCTGAGATAAAGGGAAGTATTCTTGCGTTTGGAGCGCCTTCAAGAGTTGATATTGCAGAAGTAACTTCTGGTGTAATTTCTAATGGAATTAGGATTTTATGGAAGAGTAATGGGGCAGATGAGTATGTTATAAATCGAATTTCTAAAGAGGCGTATGCTTCTGGGGATATCTTTGGTGAGTCTCTTCTAGTGAAAGAGGAGTTCTTAGGTACTGTTATATTAGAAATAGAGGGTAAATCTGAGGAGTTCTTGTATTACTATGATGATTCTGAGGTTTTAAAGAGCGGAGATAATTTTTATTATCGTGTAGCTGGAAAAAATAGTTTGGGTGTTGGTAAGTTTACAGATTTTTCTAACCCCTCTTCTGTTCAAGGAAGTGCTGTTGCTGATTATGCTGGGGTTGATATCTCTGTTGCCATAAAAAAAGATGGATTTCACATTTCGTGGCCGCGATGTAATGGGTCAAATTCATATTTAATCTATAGATCTGAGTCGAATCCAGATTATGGTAGCGCAGATTGGGTCTTTGTCGGTCAGACAGCTAATCTTTCTTGGCACGATGAGGTTTCAAATTTGCCTAGCGGGTTTGTTCTAGAGTCGGGAGAGCTTTTTTATCAGGTGTTGCCGATAAATTCAGATTTTGTCTCTGTTGATGCTGGTTCTGGGGCTATTGATGTGAATACAGATTATTTGGTTTACGGTGGATTGACTATAGCAGATTTAGCAGCAGAGATTGCTGCAATTTCTGATTTTTCTTCTGACTTTGGATTGGCAGAGATGTCTGACTTTGCTAGTGATTACACTGTTCCGGTTCCTGTCTTCGATGTCGTTCCAGTTGCTTCGGACGATGATTCTTCTTGCGAGGGGCGAATTCGTTTAACTGGAAAAATTAGTAATGTCGCTGGTTTGCAAAAGCTTAGCGTGAAGGTTGTTCGAAGATCTTTTTATGGTTACGAGACTGGGGTTCACTCGATGATGGAACCAAGAAAAGGGATTGGTGGTGTAGCTTTTTCCAAAAAAGGAGAGCCGTTTGTAGAAAGCGTTCAGGTCTTTGATTTGAAACCTTATCTTGACCTTAATTCTGGATCTTTTGAGTTTCTTGATCCAATGTATGCGACTTTAGATGGTCAGTTGATTCCTGATAGTGATCAGCCAGATGGATATAGAAAGCATGTATGGAATTATGCCGCTTGGGATAATGAGGCTTGGAAATATATAAAAAGACAACTTCCATTTGATATGAATAAATCTGTAAAGGTCTCTTATGAGTTTAGAATTGAACGGCAGTCTGATGCTACTTGGGGTGCGGTTGCCTCTTCCGATACTGGATATCCTGCTTTGACAGATAAAGAGATGGCTCATTTGATTCTTTGGTTAAAAGATGTTGCTATGAATAGAATTTCTTTGATTTTGATTCCTCGTTACGGATGGGATAAGACTGTGGCATGGTTGCCTGGTTCTAATCAGCGACTTGCCGGAGAGTATAACAGACATATAGGAGAGAGTTCTTCTGCTTGGTTCTGGGCTAAGATGCAAGGGCTTGGTGCTTACGGTGAAGGTGGTGTCGAGTGGGGCTACTCTGATTGGCCAGGATTTAAGGGTGGAGCAGTGGATTTCAATAAATCTCCTAAAAATATCTCTTTAAGTGTCGAATTGACATCAGGAATTAGAAATATCGAGACATATTATGGCTCTGAGACTCCTCTTTACGAAGGATATATCTACTATAACATAAATGTTGATTCTTATAATTATCACTGGGGTCTTGGCAATGATCAAGGGACCTTTGATGTATGGCATAAAGGGCGTAAGGTTAGCTTCCCTCCTGCTGAGATTATTCCACGGGGGAATGATCCAAAGGGTCTAGTCTTTGGTCGTACTGAGTTTGATTCTGGCAGTGATAGATTTCCGAATTCTGATTGGTTTGGAGATAATTGTATTTTTACAAGGATAAATTTTAAATACCGACCATATCCTGTAAATGAAGATTTTATAAAAGAGAGATATCCAGTTATGTATTACGGATATTCTTATTAGGAGATTTTATGAAGAAAATAGTTAAGTTAGCAAGTTTGTTGTTTATGTTGCAGATATTTTCTTGTGGGTTTGTCGATCAAGCAAGAGGTCTTGAAGGATCTTGGGGGCTAGATGGTAATGACGGCTACAGAGAAGAGATAACATTTTCTGAAGAGGGGAAATTTGTGTGGAAGCAGTTTCAGAATGATTACTTGGTGTTTCAAAGAGAGGGTAGCTTTGAGATAGATTCTACTATTGCCTCTATGCCGACAAATATGACAATGCCAAGTGGCAAGGTAAAGCAGGTTCCTGTAAATTATTCTCTCTCTATGGTCTCTCTTAAATTTTTGAAATCTAGTGAGCAAGAGGAAACTTATACTTTCCAATTTGTTATTGCTGGTGAAGCCTTGTATCTAATTGAAAATACAACAACACAGTATATTCGAATAGGAGGAGAAGAATGAAAAAAGTACTTTATTTTTGTTTTGTACTGTCACTTGTGGCATGTGTGAAATTTTCAATTGAAGATAACGAGCCTCCAGTAGTTGTCCTAGCTG
>JAFGXN010000001.1 GCA_016936615.1 Spirochaetales bacterium
ATAACTTCCACCAGCATCTAGTGTAACTGGAAAGGTTTCAATATCAGATGAAAAAACAGAAGAAGAAAACTCTAATCGAGTAAGCTTTAATCTTCGAGAGCTAACATTTTCAATAATTACTGGACGAACAACACTCTCACCGATAGCAACATCACCGAATTGGTAAGACTTCTTATTCCCACGAATCTCAAAACCAGTATTGTTAAACCCACCAAGAAGTCCTGTTACATCTGAAGTTATAGGAAATATCAACTCCTTTAAGCCTTCACCATCCTCGTAAGATGCAGAAACAATAAGATTACATATTACAGTCCCCTCTTCCTCAGGATTCAAGGTAACAACTAGCACAAGAATCTGACCAGGAACCAATGTAAAACCGCTACCTAAATCTGTTCCATCCAAAGATTCCACAGAATACTCAGGATTTGATGTAGTTACAGAAGAAACAACAATATTCTTCTTAGAATGTGTATTCTTTAATTCAAAAGAGACACTCTGCTCTCCATCCTTTTTCGCGCTTGTAAAATCAAATCCATCATCGAAACTTACAGCATTACCATCAAAAGACAAGACTAAACTAGAGTCGAGAGGAATCTCTTCCTCCTGACAACCAAAAAACATAAAACTTACCAAAACTAAAAAAATCAAAAAAAGTTTTTTTCCCATCACAAGATCTCCTTATTAAAACAAAATCAATAGCTCACTGGGATAATCCTCACGTTATCAACAAACGTCTCAACCCCATCATCATCGCCCCATCCATATACATCAGTCTTCTGGAATTCTATTAAGACATATCCATCCCTATCTGGTGTAAATCTAACCTTCTTCTGATGCCAAACTTCAGGCAAATCAGAAATATCTCCTTTTAACCTAACGGAAACAGCATTTCCATTATTCTGCTTAAACAACATACCTCCAGGAGTGTTATCATCATCGACTTTTATAGAAAAAATAATGTCCTGAGGACTATTCTCCCCCCAGATTCGATACATCATCCAAGAACTTGCTTCATACTCTACATCCTTATAGACAAAGACCCTTCTCTGAACTAACTTCCCAACTGTCCGATTGTACCAATTTGCAAAATTGATTGGAATTACACCAACTACTGGATCATAAACTGCGGCTGAGGTGGAGGTCTCACCAGCCATCCATGCAGAACTAACCCCATGCTTAGCAACAGACTTCAACCCACAAAAAGCTTGCATATATTCTCCAGCCAAAACAGACTGAAAACCGTATCCTGAATAATTATAAATACCATCATCTCCCCAAGAAGAAGCCCAAGAATACCATTCTCCCTCCTGTAGCATCACATCTGTATTAACCCATTTCCATCCAATCTCTAATCCTGAATCAGTATCAAGATAACCAACCTCAGTTGGGTTATCCTCAAAACTCCAATTATTTACTACTGGATTTGGAGGTGGAAGGATATTAACATTCCTAGAGAAATATGGCGTAGAATTTCCCGAAGGATCTATTCCAACAAATGTTGTAGAATACGAGCCGACAACTCTAGTATCTATAGAATCCCGAGAAACTCCCGTAACAGAAACTCTAAAGTTAGGATCATTATCAGTACAGACAGGATCAGGAAAAATAGAAAGTGGATCAGAACCATAGGGTAGATTTTGAGTAACAACCTGATTTGCTGTAACTTCAGTTCCTAAATATGTAAGAGAAGGGAAAATTGTATCAACTACAAAAACTCTTCGAACCGAAGATCCCACATTTCCAGCCGTATCTATTGAAGTGTAAACAACTTCATATGCCCCAACAGAATTAACCATATCAAAAACAGTTATATCAGCAGAGATAATTTCATCACCAGCAACTTTATTTATGACAATCTCTGGTGGTGTAGGCAATAAAACTTCTTTATCAAATGCCTTTGCTCCATGCTCAATATATGAATCAATTCCAATCTCTATATTAACTTCAGAACTACCATTCAAAATAACAGCAGGAGGAGTAGCATCATCTACCAAAGAAACATATCTATAAACCTCATCAGCTGCTACACCATCAGGATTCTGCAAGGTGTAACTTAAAACATAACTATCACCTTTTGCCCCTTCAATCTCACTATAATCTACAAGAACACTATCAGAGATATCTCCATATTTCTTATCATAGGCAATATATCCAGGTTCAACTCGTGAAAAATCAGTAATACCTCGCTCAGCTCTAAAAGGTTTACTCTCAGAAAGCCCTGATCCATTTAAAATAATTACTGGCTTAAGAGAATCCAGAACAACAAAGACAGAAAGCTGCGCAGTGACATCATTTAAGTTCGAATCAATAAAGCTATAAGAGACCTTGTACTGCCCTATAACACTTGTGTCCACTACCTCATAGAAATCAGAATCCACAGAATCTATTATTGAACCATCAATATCGTATGCAATACAGCCGGGATCATAAGCTAACTCGCCTAAAGTAAAAAAACAAGATTCACCCTGATTTAAAACTATCCACCCCTTAGTAGCTCTTACAACAACTGTCCTCTCTACCACCTCAGAAAAATTGCCAGACAAATCATAAACCTTATAATAAATCTTATACGTTCCTGGAACATTAACATTTAATTCAGAATCATCAACAATAACCCTTGATGAAATTTTCCCATCTACATTATCTGCAGCAATAAATCCTGGCTCCACATATGTATCACCTTGATTCAAAGTTACAGTCGGTGTTGTCCCAGATTTCAAAAGAACAATGTATGGATTCTCTTTATCTCCATCATCTGAACACCCAAAAATAAGCAAAATAAGTAAAAATATTAAAAAATTTATTTTTTTCATTTACCCTCCTCAACCCTAAAATAGGTACTAGCCTTGTTATCCTTCAAATATAGACAAGTATCTGTAAGAACATACCTGATAGTGAATTCATCACCGCTCTCAAGATTTAAAACCAAAAGTGGATAAGGTACTCCGCTCTGAAAATAAATCTCAGTCTCATAAACACCCGTCCTTTCGGAAATTACAAATTCTTCATTATTAACCGTAGTCAATTTCTGCCACATGAATTCGCCATCCTCTCCTAACTCAAAGACCTCGTAAGCATCGCTAGACTGTTTCATCCACTTCCCAACAATATTTGATTCCTGCTTCATTAAGCAGCCAGAAAGAAAAATTACAAAAGCAGTAAATAAAATAATTCGTTTATTCATATTGATACCCATATCTCATAACCGGATGTTCCTCTGTTCCAAAATCATGATTCACAGGAACAGATCGATATTTAAAGTTAATCCTAGTAAAATTACAATTCCACGAATAATCCCCAGAAGTTGGGAAAGGATCTGTTCCTGAATCAAATGCAACGCGTCCAAGAGGACCGCCATTCTTGTCTTCAGAATTTTTAGGTAAAATTAGACCTGGTGCGAAAGAAGTCTTAGAACCCCTAAAATAGACATCCACGGTGCCGTCTTCTCTTCTATCCAATCCCCAATGATAATTATAATCTCTCACAAATACTGAGTAATACATTGAACCACTGTAATAAGGTGTTTGAATTGTTACCCATTGAGAAACATTCCTTGTAACATTACTTTCAAGCTTTACAGCCATTGAAATTGGTGAATTATTACCGTTATTATCTTTTGTTTCGATAACCATCCCTGGCCAATCACAATAGTTCTCAATACCACCACTACCTGCACCACCGAGACCATCCTTCCAAACACTTAAATAAGCACGTCCATTTGATCCACTATATTCATTATATTCACCTTGAATTGACTGACTATTTCCACCAGCTAGCCAAGCCAAAGTCATTGCATAGTGGTATCGAGGAATCAAAATTAGAGATAACCTATTCATAGCCACATCCTTGAACCACATAGCCATATGAGCAAATTGAAACTCTGTCAATGCTGGCCATCCAACAGTTTCACCAACTAAAGGAGACCAAGTAGCATCAGACTTCCTCTCAACAACAACCTTATACTCTACATTCATTGCTCGTTGCATATTAAAAGGACGTTTTCTCTTAATATCTTTCCAAGCCTCAGTATCCCAATCTGCATATAGCCATCGTTGCTTCTTATAACCATCAGGCTCAGAGGAATCAGGTATAAGCTGACCATTTTCAAAAGCATACATAGGATCAACATAGGTGAACTCCCCAGTTGCAGCGTTTAAATAAACATCATCATTCAAGTTTATTTCCAGAATAGATTCAACGTGAGGAACTCCAACCTTGGTAAAAGATACTCCACCAATAGTCTTTCTTGGTTCAAACAAAGGATGAACGCCATCCTCATAACCATATCTACATATTCTAACTAATTTAAAGTTTAAATTATCAAGATTACTTGTATCACTTAACTTACCTGAAAGAACAATATACCCTGCATGATTTGGATCATTCTGAGAAGCTACTGGAGCGATGTCAAATACAGGCATTGGAACAGTATAATCTCCATCAAAGCCAGAATCACCACTCTGATAAACAATTGGTTCTTTTCCAAAAATCGATAAATACTCCGCAATTAACGAATTAAGAGTAATATCGCCAAAAATCTCATTCGCCCCATTTATAACAACTCCATCATCATCTACAAAAAGCTCATAAGCAGGTTTCACCTTATAGAACAATTCATCAGACTCTAAAATAAAATCAGGAATATCAGCTTTAATATTCGACTCTGAATCTAAGAAAGAAAGACCAGTAACATATGAAATTTTCTCAAAGCTAGAATCCATGTTTGATGCAGGCTCTGTCGAAGATCGATAAACATAATAACCCTTTGCCCCTTTACACTCTTCCCATTCTATAAAAAATCCATCCTTTGTTACTCTTACATCAACAGGAGCCCCTTCATAAGGGGAAATTCCTGAACCTCTAAAAAAGTCTAAATCATCCAAGTTAAGATCTGAACTTCTTCCAGGACCTATGGAATTGATTCCTGCAACTCGGTAGTAATAATCTTCTCCAGTAGAAACATCAGAAGAAGAATCATAATAATACTGACATGTTATAGTCTCCCCATCTACTATGATATCCTGAGAACCTAAATCATCTAAACTCAAGTAAATCTCATCACCATAGTAATTTCCAGCCTCAATCTGACTTGACGAAACTTTATAAAGAACAAAAGAGGTGGCGTTAAATTGCTTCCATACTACCTTAATTGCATCAGAGAAGACCCCTTTAGAAACGTAAACAATCTCAGTCTGCTTAGGAGCACCAACGACCTCAAGAGAGCCCTTCACTGGATTATCTATAAACTTGTAAGTATTATTATCAAAATGAGCTGCTAACAAATACCAGTACTCTTTCTGAGAGATCAAGTCACCTTTAGCCTCTGTTGAATAGTCGTAAAAACTAGTACCTACGATAGAATCGCTAATTAAATCATATTGTTGAACCAATTTTGGCGCTGAACCATCTGATAATGATTCTGCTCGATAGATAGTATAATACAACGCACCATCTACAGGCTCCCAGGTCATAGCAACCTTATCCTTAAAAGCACGTTGAGTAACAACAAACTTCTTTACATCGCCTAGAAGAAAGCCATCTGCAGCTGCTGAAAACTTGGAAATTTTCTCCTGCTCTAAACTTAAAGCTTTTACACGATAAAAATATGTCTTTCCAGGTACCAGCGACGACCCCTCTGAATAATCAATGAAAGATGGATCATCCAGCAAAGTGTTATTTAGCTTTACATAATCTTCAGAAATATTTTCAGATCTGTAGATCTCATATTTTAACTTCTCTCTATCAAAGACAACTGGATTCCAAGAAATTTCAATTTTATCCTTAAAATTCCCTTTTGAGACAACAATATTGCTAGGGATTGGAATAGAAAGATCTTCAACAAACCTTAAGTCTGGATCAGTCTCACCTGAAGAACTCAACTCGACCTCAGCCTCATTAAACTCACTGACTTTTAAGATATTATCTTTACATCCTATAAAAAGACTAAAAACTAAAAATAAAAAAATAAAAAACCTATTATTCATCGTTACCTCCTACAACAACAATTACAGAATCTGTAAAATGCGTTCTGATTCCATCAGTACCCACGAATCTAATCGCATATTCATAGGCTCCAGAATCCAAACCTGTATCCTCATATTGATACTCCAGCTGACTTGAAGAATCTATAGAAACAAGCAAATCATAATTCAAACTACCAGCTATTCTCTTCATAATCTCATATTTTTGAACTTCAACTCCAGATTCAGTATCAATCATGGGTGGAAGTAAAATTGTAATAGAAGAACCACTAGCAGAGGCTGAAAATGAGAAATCACTAGGCTCAAAATTCATAGCTTCAGGGTTAGCAGCAAATCCACGAGACATTGAACTAAAAGGAGAAATATATTCATTAAATTCTGAAGAGTTATAGATACCAGCAATTCTAAAATAGTAAAATTTTTCCCAAGAAGAATTAAACTCAATCTCAGGTATTTGAATATCAGAAATACCAAGACGGTAAACCCACTGTACATAAGGAATACCATCAACTTCAGCATCTTTGTAAAACAACCTTGGGTCAGATACACTCTGTGAAAAAGACTCCAAACCCCTTGTTAAAAATGATCCATCGAATTCATAGAAAGCATTTAAAGGCTTAGGATTTTCAATATTTATATCAAAAACCTGGTCTAAGGTTAAATAATCACTTGATGTAGGGTCAAAAACAGAGTAAACATCCCATTTATCAGCGGAAACTTCATCATAAGTTCCATCTGAATATAGAATACCTTTTGAAACCATCCAAGAAATATCAATAACAGAATAATCCTCACTATAGCCATTAGATCCAGCTACCCCTCTCACAAAAGAGCCCTTAGTCGCCGAACAATTCACAGCACTTGGATAAGAAAACCCTTTAATTGCAACTGGACTTGGTAACCCAGAAAACCCAACCTCATTCACTGGAATAATTTGATAATCATAATATCTTGAAGACTCAGCCCCTCTATCAGTCCATGAAAAACTAGAACTACTCGGATCAATTGGAATATACCTATCATTTACAATAGAAAACTCAGAACTCCCTGTTTCACGCCTCAAAATAGTATAAGAAAAAGCTTTATGCGAGGGAATCCAAGTTAAAACAATGTTTTTAGATACACCTTTTGAAACAAAAAGATCTTCAACCGAGCCAACCTCTTTTGATTCAGTTAACGATAACATATAACTTGGAGAAAACCCGCTCTTCATCCCCTCAGTAGTAACAGACCTTAATTTGTAATAAACAAGGTCAGATGAAAAATCTAGAATATCCTCTGAAAAAGAATTCTCAGAAGCATATTTTTTAAATTCAAAATTTTCTCCATCTCTAGAAGAATAAACCTCATAGTAGCTGGCAAATGGAACACTATCCCAAATAAGATTTGCCTTTGCAATACCAAATTCGTTAGCAACAAATGCAGTGCCTTTGATAGGAGGATCTATAACCGACTCAGACAATAACACCTCTAAGACACTCTTATCTCCAGAATCATTAGTCATAGGATCAGTCTTAAAATCAGGCAAATCACAAGAAAATATAAAAAGAATCAAAGTTAACAAATACATTCTCTTCATTCTTTCACCTCCATAAATCTTTTACCTTTATAACCAGCAGGAGTCGCTGTATCAACTAACAAAAGTGCGCGAGCCCCATCTGCTAACATAAAATTTCTAAAAACCAACTCTCTTGTTTCATCATCTGGCTTGAAAATAATAACATAATCATCCTCAGGAATCTCATAAGAGCCTCTGAATGATAAATCATCATCTTCAACTCCATTTACAAAATACGTCCATTCGAAACTAAGATCTTCATTTATAAATACTCTTTGATTCAACTTTTTTCCTGAAACATATTCATTGCTTTGCCACTTTCCAACAATATCTTTTGAATAAATATAAGAATCGCAAGATACTAAAAATGAAAAAACCAGAAATACTGCTCCAAAAACATATAATCTCATAATCCCTCCAAAAGGTAACGTTCACATCTCTAATGTTAACGTTACCCATACTTTATTTTTTGTCTATTTCTTATTTTTGTCAACCTAATTTAGCCTATTTTTACACTTTTTACTCTTTTTTTAAAATTGTAATACAAAAACAGAGAAATAATGCTATTATATCCAAACTTCTAGTTTGTCTTTTTTCTTAGATCAAATCGCTTTTCTGAACTTTTTGAACCTCATAGACCCTAACTTCAAATCCATCAAGCTCGAAATCCATGTTTTTACCCGAGTTTAACACCTCAAGACTATTGCCAATCGGCTTAGCAAGAAAATCCATCTCAGTTAACGAATAATCCCCAGTCTCAAAATCAGCCAACTCCAAAATTTCTGACAAACTCACAGAAATTTTATTTTTCTTATCATCTGAGTTTCTTAAACAAATTATTCCCTTATCTCCATTCCAAGAACACCATCCATAAACAGAATGCTCAAAGGGATTTCCACCAAGCCAATGAGTATCAGCAAGCACAGATTCATTTGCTCTAGCCCAATTTGCCCATTCCCCCAAGATTTCCCAATGCTTATTTGTCAGAAGCCTGTGATTGACATATAGCTCCTGCAGATTAGCACCGCTACAAAAGTAGCTCTTTACTTGGTTCTTCCAATCTTCAATATTCCCATCCAAATCCTTGGCCAAACCTAAATCTGCACAAACAATGCCATGAAGCATCAAAGAGTTCAGAGGATAATATTTAGCACGCGATTCAATTGAAGTATAAGTTGCCCCGTCTCTAAAATTAAGCCACTTCTGATTATTATTGCCCTTACCACGCATTGCAACATCACCATCGCCACCACGCCATATTGAATCACAATATCGCAACCAGAACGGAGAAGGCCAAGTACCTATTGTAATATTAATAAAAACATCAGGATTTGCAGTTTTTAAATCCTTAGCAAGATTCAAAACCGCTTCTTTATCCTCAAGTTGCTTATTCTCGTCGAAACTTCCCGCCAATCGGTCAAATTTAAAATAGTTAACCTGATAATTATTTACCAGATTTAAGCAAACTTTTCTAAAATAATCATAATAACTTTGGTCTGACATCAAAAACCCAGCACGATCTTGGGCTAAACCTAATTTTTTTCCAGCTTTCAATCGCTTCTGCTGTTCTCCAAGATATCCACCAGCAGGAGAAATCCATACGCCAATTCCTGAGCCTGTGGCTCTAGCCAAATTATTTAACGGAGAAAACCCATCCTTAAATCTTTCTGGGTGAAATTGCCATAGATTATCATAATCATCCCAGCCATCATCTAATGCGAATGAATCAAATTTGATTCCATACGGGATAATAAATTTTTCTTGCCAAGCCTTTATAACATCGATACACTCTTTATCACTAAAAGGTCTCTCATACCATGCGATATCATACCAACTATTGTAATGAAGAAACTGTTTATAAGGCCTAGCCCTTCGTCGCTGAAGATAATGTTGAAAACTTCGTCTCTCCTGTCCTTTGACAAAAGCGCCAATAACACCACTTTCGGAAAGCTTCTGACCAGCTTTAAGACAACTACCCCGATTAACTACAAGATTTTGCCCCATACGAGAATTATCAATTCTAGAAAAAGGATGCTCTGAAGCTAGAAAGAAAGATTCACTCTCAAGTGGGGAACCTAGCACACTGCCAGACTCAACAAAGACCGAAGGTATAGCAGTCCAAATTGAAGAACTAAGAACCTTTTTTTTCTTTATTGGGAAAAAATCGACTTCTTTGACAAGATAATTGGAGCCATCTCTTAGAAGAAACCGAACTTCAACCTCAAAAGCCTTAAACTTGTCTTTAAACCTTATGCTAACACCTTTCCCGGAGTAAGAATTCTCAAGAACAGAGGATTTAACAGGAGAAAGCTCTATAACAGAATAATCCTCACATGCAATCAACGAAGATGAAGAGATTCTGCCTCGCCCCAATATATTGTATTCAAAGAACCTAGAATCAGTATATTTTGAATTTGAATCTACTCGATTAAAAACTTCAAGTCTCCACCCAGTAGAACTTTTTGATAAATTACAAATAACCAAATTATTCTGAAGGCTAACCTCACTGCCAGTTTGAGTTAAACTAACCGCACCTGGCTCGACCTCTGAAAAATAAAAATCCCGTCCAATTACCTTTGCAGACAAATTTAAATCACAAAGAAGTAATAGTAAAACCGCAAAACCAATTCCTTTTTTTTTCATATATCCTCCTTATTAATTGAAATAGCAGAAATAACAGCTTGAGTAACATTTACAAAAGGAAAATTAATTTCAACAACACCATTTTCATCTGCAACAACATCCTCAGCAGTCAGAGAAAAAGCAGTATCATGCCCCGCAGCAGCAAAGATATCAACATTGGCAAAATAAACTTTACCATTGACACCTATATCAAACAATCTCCATCCCGAACAATCAGGACCACCACCAGTCCCATACCAAGGTTCAATAAAATACATAACAACTTTAAATTTTCCACTCCCAACCGTGAACTTGAAGCTAAGCTCATCTCGACCATATCTGTAAGACTGAAAAAGTCTGTCATTATTGGTTTTACTAATCGGATCAAAGGTCTCTCGAACACTGGCAAATCTGTTAGACTTCCCGAACTTCTCGCCCCACGAAAAAGTTCCATTCTCTCCATCAAAAGGATGATCACCACGCCACAAATTACCAAACGAATCGTTGTAATCTCCACCCCCGCAATTGTACCGAACAACAGAATCTCCATGGTTTTTCAAAATCTCAATTTGATCAGCTAATTTTGGATGATTATAGCTTGGCAAATTATTAAGTACAACGATATCAGAGCAGACCTTCTGTCCATCAACATAACCCACAGCATACAAAAAATTATTAGAAATATTAGCATTATCCCATCTAAAATGAGTACCTTTAGCGCCCTTAAAACGTTTTCCCAAAGAATTTTCGCCATAACCATTAAAAAGCTCAACAGAATCGCAATTAGAATAAACCCTTATATTATCCTTTTCGCCAACATGATCCCAACGATCTGGCCAAGTATGCGAAACAATATAGACGAAAGGGCCTTTAGTCGACGGAAGATAATTACCCATGTACATATAGAAGGCATCTACCGGCTCACCCCAGCTTGCAATCAATCCCTTATAATTTACAATCCCCACAGCGTTATCTCCTACCCCATCATTTGTCATTGTTTCACTGCGTCCAGGATTTGCGTGCGAAATAAAATTCCACTGAAAATGACCACAGAACTGATCTCTCATCTCCTCGCCAATTCTTACCTTAGTCTCAAGTATGTGAGTAAAATCTTCTTCATATGCATTATAGTAATCAGAAACAGCATTTGTCGTCTCACCATCCCGATGCAGCCCAAGAGTTCGCCACGCACCATACTCACCTATAAGCTGTTGATCTACAACAAAACTCCCATAATCTTCAGCAAATCCGCCATAAGTTCCGCACCAATTCTGAGGCACGTTCCAATCAGATCCTACTCCACCATTACATGTAGTTGTTGGCCGTTCAACAGTACAAAGGGGATCTAACAGCTTAATTTCCTGGGTCAACTTCTGTGCAAACCATTCTGGAATATTAGACTCATTTTCCAAACCATACAGAACCAACGAAGGACTATTTCTCCTCTCTTTAACCCATTCTCTTGTTAATGTTATAAAATTTTTGCGAAAAATATCCGAATCAAAGTAAAGTTGAGAAGTCATCTGAGACCACCAAATAATTCCTTTATTATCCCAATGCTCACTATACCGTAAATTATGAGGGTGATGCGCATCTCTAAAGGCATTGAACCCTGTAGCTAAAATCTGCGAAACTCGTGAATCAATTTGCGAAGAAGTAAAAGCATGGTCATTGCCCAAAAGATGCTCATATTCGCATGTTCCATTTAAAAAATAAGGCTTCCCATTTATCTTAAAAACAGAAGAAGTATTATCGCTACTTTCGATATTTTCAACATCAACGTCTAATTCTGATACAGCAATAAAATCAATCAAAGGACCAAATCCAAAAAGACCACGAATTGTCAAACATAAATCATTAGCCCCCTTGTTCAACTCAATTGGTAGACTAAAATATTCCCACGCATCATCACGCAAAGTTTTATCAAGTGTAAAAAAATAAGAAGAACCATCATTCACAGAGATCGAAGCCTTCCTCCCAAATTTTGAAGAATTGGAAAATCTAAGAATCAGAGAATACGTACCAGCTTGCTTCGCATCATAATTATAATACAACCTTCCATACGCCAGACCTTTCTTCAAACCATAATACCCGGCACCGTTAAACCCGCGTGCATCAGCTAATTGTCGAATTGCCTTTGTCTTATAACCTTTTTCAATAGGACTAACTTGTTGACTTCGCTCAATTATAGAATACTGACGATTTAAAATTGGAAATAATTCATCGAGAACAAAAGGAGTTTCAGACATCTGGACAATATCTCCTGATTTGTCATAAATAGTAGATCTCACTTTATAATAGAAAGGATTGGTAAAATTCCATAAATACGGCTTAATCAGGTCAGGATAAGAGTGAACAAAAACATTCTTACCCCTTTTAAAACTAACAGTTTCTCTTTTATTTTCAAAAAACCGTGTTCCATCGTAAGATAAAATAAAAGTATCAAGGACCCCATCAAAGTCCTCTAAAGCCTCAAACTCAACCCGAGTCTCGAGCGATGCGATATCATTAGTTATGCTCTTTCCAGCAATTTGCACATTCGGAATACCAGAAACAACGTTAATTTTATTATTTGAAATTAACTTAGTAAAAAAATCATTATCACGTGAAGGAAGAATATCAAACAATAAAGAATCCACAGTTTTCTGACCAACTTTTATTGATTTGAAATTATAACTTTTTTCAGAAATAGGCCAAGATATAGTTCTAAAACCAGTCATGGTTTCCTTTGAATCAAGAATTTTGCCATTTTCATAAATTTCTGTCACACATCTATACATAAAAGGTTGCTCAGGCGACCAAAGTGTAGGCTGTAAAATATCAGGCATAACAATCTTGTTAGTCATTTCGCCATGACTAACAATCTCTGTAGATATAGAAAATGAGGAAACCTCAACATTTCCACAGTAAATTTTATTCTTAATCATAATACTACGATTTTTATCTGAATAATTGGCAACATCAACCCAAACCTGAGGAGTAACCAAGTCAGCACTCACCTTTTGACTAAAGACATATACTCCAAATGGTGAAATCCGAATATCTTCTGTTGTCAGAATCCCAACAGGTCTAAAAATCCCAAAAGGCTGAGAACCTTCAGTCCTTCTTGCACAAGCACCACATATAAACGGCAAATCAGTTATCCCTTCAGGATGATCAATTTTCACACTGACAAAATCCTTCCCGTCATACTTTAGAAAATCAGAAATTTCTACAGAAAAGCATGTACGACCACCAGCATGGAACCCCGCCTTCTGCCCATTAACAAAGACAGTAGCATAACTTCCAGCACCTTCAAAGACTAAAAAAATCTTTTTTCCTTTCATCAGCAACTCAGGTTCTAAATCCCGCCTATACCATGCAGTCCCATGAAGATTCCCATGAGGAAGACCTTTATAACCATGATAAGTCTCGTGATTGTGCGGAATCACAACTTTTTCCCAAGAATCAAAAGCAAAATCTTCTTCGAGTGAATCTGAAGGATCACCTAAAATTGTATTCCACCCGTCATTTATATAATGATCAACCCTGGGCAATTCTGCCCATGATAAGAATATATTTACAAGAAAAAGAAAAAAAAAGATATGACGTTTCATAAAACCTCTCTAAGTTAACGTTAACATACATAGAATACACTCAGATACTATTTTTAGCAAGAAAAAATATTACAACAGATTATACAAAAACGTCCAAACTACTTCCCCGACTTAATATTGCACCAGCTAACATCATCGATTCCCCGCACAATCTGATAAGAATTGACAGCAACACGAAAAATCGCACAATCTGTGGACATCAGAAACAAGCGAAGCTCTGGATGTTTCGCCGCGTGAATTTGCAGAACACGTTCATAATCATCTTTGCCAACTTCCACAGCAGCTCCAAAGGCTGTTACCACCGCTGAGTCCAGCTGATTTAAATTATTTAAAGATCGATTTTCAACCAGGACAGCGACCTTCTCATTAGTCATTAAATTTTCATATTTACGAGTCGCCCGATAGGTTGCAAAAATAAGCTGTCGAAACTCATCAGTCGGCGTAATAGCAACCAGACTTGCATGAGGCTGCCCTGCCCCCTCAGTCGCCAGCACCGCAGGATTATTCACCTGAAAAAATTCCTTAATAAAATCCAGCTGCTCAGATATTTTTTCTACATTATTCATTTTTGCCTCTTATTAAAATAGTATAGTGGCTTGTTGGAGTATCGTCTAGGGGGGAAAAGTCAACGTAATCTCTCTTCTTTATATTTTTCGATTTCAGACAATTTAAAAGATAGCTGCTCCATGAAAGCTACGGGAAATTTAGAATAAAATCAAATAGATCTATCTAATCGCCTCAATTTACTCTTTTAAAAATACGAAACTAAGAAGATACATAAAAAAAATAACTATTCCATTGGAAATTAGATTAGCAAACAATGTACCTAGAACTATTTTTAAAACTTTGTATCTCTTATGAAGCAGAATCAAGTTAACAGCTAATTCAATAATTATTGATAAAATCAAAGCCACAAAAAAATAAAGAACAAAGCTTCCAATATTGTCAAATTTCACTTCATTTTTACTGACCCATGGAAACCACCAGACAAGCCACCAGCCACCGTTCTGAGCCATTGAAGCAATAACACCAAAAGCTCCACTTATGAGATTACTGAGAATTGCGGTTAGAGTTATTTTTTTATCAAAAATCGTCTTCTCCAGATATTTACTCATAAAAAAAGATTCAAGAACTAAGACGAAGAAAATTACAAACCACCCTGGAGGCAAGAAAAGAAAAATCCCAAATGACACATTATATAACTTTAAATCATGTTTTTTCAAACTATTTTCTATTTTAATCATATTTTACATCCTAACTGTATCTGCCATAATATCACGATTAAATTCGAGAGTCAATAATAGACTTTCCAATACACCCCCCATCACTCCAACAAAAATTCCACCAGTTTCCGATGAACTATCCCATCCTGAGAGAAATCAAACTTGTCTAGGCTGAGGACTAGTTTCGGGAAGTTGTCTGTGATCTGGCGAAGAGGTGCGAACTCGCGGTCGATGATTTGCTGCGAGGCTAGGAGGTATGCGACTTGGAGATAGAGTTTCTGGTTGTCTTTGACTGCGACGAAGTCGACTTCTTTGTCGCCGATTGTGCCGACAGAGACAGTGTAGCCTTTTCTGCGGAGATGAAAAAAGATGATGTTCTCAAGGATTTTCTCGATGTCGGGCGAATTGTTGAAATAGATGGAACGCAGCCCCTGGTCGTTTATGAAAATTTTCTCTAGCGTCTTCAGATGTTCTTTTCCCTTGATATCGTATCTCGGAGCTGAGTACAAAAGAAATGCTGACTGACAATATTTCACGTAAGTGTATATTGTCTCACGGGAGAAAGCCCTTTTTTCATTTTTCAAAACCTTAGCTATGCTGTTCGGAGAGAAGACCCCGGAAGTATTCTCCATCATATAAATTAGCAGACGCTCAAGCAAATCAACATCTCGAATATTGTATCTTTTTACCAAATCCTTCAATAATATTGAATTGAAAAGGTCGGAAAGAAAAAGCTTCTTCTGATCCGGTGCATCAAACCTTTGAATGGAAGGTAATCCGCCGAAATTTATATATTCTGTAAAAAGCCTATCCCTATCTGCTTCTGGATTAGCTTCGACAATTTCCTTAAAAGACAGAGGAAAAATCTCAAAGCTGACATATCGGCCTGTCAGAAAAGTACTCAACTCGCCCGACAGCAGGTGAGAGTTCGAACCTGTTATATAAATATCAACGTTCTTACTAACTGAAAGACTATTTATAACCCTTTCAAAGCCGTCAACCTCCTGAATTTCATCAAGAAAAAGATAATACTTGCTGTCATCAATAATTTTTGCAGAAATATAATCGTGCAAGGAATTAGGATCGAGCAAATCACGAGCCTCCCAGACCTCAAAGTTAAGAGAAATAATATGTTCAGAATCAATACCAGAACTTTTCAGATAATCAATAATCTGCAGGAACATCGTGGACTTGCCAACGCGGCGCATTCCAACAAGAACCTTGATTAAATCATCACCGACAAAGGGAATAATCTTTTCTACATAATCATATCTGTCTATCATAACAACCTCAAGATAATTATACGCCACATCTGTCTTACATACAAGACAAAATTATCTCAAAACATAAAAATGTCTTATACAAAAGACAAATTAGACATTTAAAGCAAGTTTGTCTTTTATAAAAGACAAAAAAAAGCAGTCCCCCCGACACCGAGAGACTGCATTTAATTATTTTAACTTCATAGTTTAATGTAAAATTTAATTTTCACAATAGTATAAGTTCGAAGATTATGGAGTCCTGAATAGACGGAAACCGTTTGTAACATAAGAGGAATCTTCGTGGTCCCCATAATATAAACCTATTTTAGAATCAGCGCCTTCCAGATCAGTAAAACTACCTCCATGCCTGTGAAGATAATCGCCAGTAGCAGAAAAAGACCACTCCCAAACATTGCCCGACATATCAAAGAGACCAAGTCCATTCTTTTCTTTTGTAGCTACGACCTGAGTGCTTCGGCCATCTCCTGTATCACTGTTATTTCTATACCAGGCTACTGCTCCTGTGGCTGTTGAATCACTACTATTGTCAGTTGCCCCACTAGCCGAATCCCCCTTAGTAAACCATGGATTACTATAACCTTCAACTGTATTTGTGCTATTATTACGCCACCTTGCTGCTAATTCCCACTCCGCTGAAGTAGGTAATCTGAAACCATTATTAGAAGTGGCTACTGCATCATCACATGCGAGAGCATTAGCATCCCTCGAATCTCTTACAACATTTCCCTCATATCTATATACTGGCTCTAAGTTAGAACTTGTCTTTTCATTATACCACTGGGTTACAGCATTACACCACACAATACAATCCCTCCAGGATACTCTAGTTACTGGATGCATCTCTGTTCCGACTGGTAAATCAGAAAACCAATTAGTATCGCCCCCCTGTCTTCCAGGATTCTGAAAATAATAAATATCAACGCCTCTATCAGAATGTGTTGCCCAATCATAGACTATCTTCCACATTCTCCAGGTGACTTCAGTATCACAAACCTGATAGGTATAACCGATACTTGCAGTACCAGAATCTGATTCCCCAATTGGAAAAGTTATTCCTCCACTTGGCACTGAAACTGTATTCATATTGAAAGAAAAAGTTGAATCTCCAAAAGTTTCTGATTGAATCCACATTGCCTTAACTGCAACAATCGTTTTTACATCTTCAAAAGAGTGATCCCACCCAATAAAAGCAAATCCGCTCTTACTCGCTTCAGGCGCTGTAGCACTACTTCCATATGTTGTAGACTGGGACAACTCACCACCGCCAGTTCTTTCTCCACCATCAAGATCAAAGGTTACTGTGTAACTGTTGATAATCCACACTGCCTTAACAGAAAGAACCTCTTTAATATTGGAAAAATCCTTATCCCACGATAAACTATGCCCAGTCTTTACAGCAACCGGAGCAACCGCAGACTCTCCATATTTCACAACCTGACTCAACTCACCTTCAGTCATTTCTCCACCATCGAGGTCAAAGCTTACGAGAAAAGTATCACTCTCCAATATTTCCTTTGGATTACACCCGAGCACAACAACAACCAAAACAAAGACAAAAGTTTTCTTTAAAAAAATCTTAATAATATTTTCTCCGCGAACAAGATGCTAAACAGTACTACAAAAGAGCATCCTGCACAAGAAGAACAATGGGAAATCTTAAATATAAAATAATATTCGCTACGGAAGCTGATACCAGCCGTCAGAGAACGGCAGATTATTTGCCAGGCAAATTGTGAGACGTGGCTGGTCCTAGAACCTTGTACGCAACAGATAAATCACCCCCAGCTTCATCACATACAAAGCGGAGAAGAATCCGCGCATCAGCTTTATCCATATTTACACAGGAAAAAAGCACAAAAATAGCAGCAATACAAGCAGTAAATTCAATTATTCGTTTCAAGTTGGACTCCATCGCAATATTTTATCATGAAAAAGAAAATGGATCAGAATATTGAATTTTTTTGCCTCTTCATAAACGGATAATCCTATTGCCTCAAGCCTTCTTAATTAGTAACTTTATATATATGCTATTTTTTATATAAAAAAAGGAGGCATTATGGAAAAGAAAATCGTTCTTGCAGGCGGATGTTTCTGGGGGATGGAAGAGCTTATCAGAAGCCAACCTGGAATTTTGGATACAACTGTCGGCTACACCGGCGGAAAGGTGATAAAACCTACATACAGAAATCATGAGGGACATGCTGAGGCAGTTGAAATTGTCTACGACGATACAAAGACATCTCTCGTGGTGATTCTGGACTTTTTCTTCAGAATTCATAATCCTACTACAGTAGACAGACAGGGCAATGATATTGGCTCGTCTTACAGGTCTGCGATTTTCTATGCGAATCAAGAGGAGCATGATGTTGCAATAGATTTTATTAAAATCGTGAACAAATCAGAACGATGGACGTACCCTGTCGTGACAACGCTTGAACCTCTGGCGAAATTCTACCCGGCTGAAGAGTATCACCAGGATTACCTGCAGAAGAATCCTGGCGGCTACACATGCCACCGTGTATACTTTGGAAGCTACATTGGGAAAAGCAGTTAGATGAATGACCGCAGAAGTTCGATCTCGGCTGGCCACAATTCAGGTCTTATTGTCTCCAGAATCAGAGGGATGTTGTCAGTCCGTGGATCTTTCATGATCATGCGGAAGGCTTCTAGCCCGATTTGACCATGCCCCAGGCTGTCATGACGGTCAAGATTGGAGCCGGCCTTACCTTTAGAATCGTTCAAATGCATTCCACGCAAATATTTAAAGCCTATAACCTTGTCAAACTCATCCATCACCGCGTTGTATCCTTCCTCTGTCGATATATCATAGCCGGCAGCAAAGATATGACATGTATCGATGCAGACACCGACACGCGACTTATCGCTGACTCTATCTATAATCTGTGCAACCTCATCGAAGCTACGGCCAAGACCTGAACCCTGCCCTGCAATCAGCTCAATCACAGCAACTACACCGCTAGTCTGAGCCAGAGCCTCATTGATTCCATCTGAAACCATAGAAAGTCCGCTAGCCACATCGCACCCGCCAAGCGTCGCCCCCGGATGAAAATTAAGTAAGGTCAAACCCAGCTTTTCCACCCTTTCTGCCTCATCAACAAAGGCCTCAAGACTCTTCTGTCTTTTCTCCCCATCAGGATTTGCCAGATTTATCAGATAACTGTCATGAACCAGCACATTTTCAGGCAGAATACCATTAACCCGCAGAGACTCCCTGAACCTCGCAATCTGCTCATCGGCCAACTCCTGCGACCTCCACTGTCTCTGATTCTTCGTAAAAATCCCGATTGCATCAGCCCCGATAGCCTTCCCGTTAGCAGGCCCATTCTCCAGCCCACCGGCAATACTCACATGCGCCCCGATAAATTTCATAGTAGCTCCTTAAGGTCGATCCAAACTCGACATAATTTTATCACTTATGAAAAAGCCCTCTGTTCTTTCAGAGGGCTGATAGTTATAAATTTCTATAAAGACGAAATCCAGAAGAATAACCAATTGCACTTGGGCTAGTCGTATAAAACTGCCCTATAGGAAGACAAGAAGTATTATGGTAAATTTCTCCACCAACAATGATTCGTTCTGATTCGTATAAATCAAAAGTGAACTCCGCAACATTCCCCGACATATCATAAATACCTAAGCAATTTGGAAGCTTTTTTTTAACTTCTGAAGTAATTGGAGATTTATCATAAACACTATTCTCTCTAGTCCAAGCAACCAATCCAGAAGCATCAATATCAGAATAATTTGCAGAAGCTCCACTAGCAGAATCGCCTTTAGTAAACCAGGGAGAACTATATCCGGAAACAGTATTTATATTGTTATTCCTCCATCGAGCTGCCAATTCCCACTCATCATAACTAGGAAGTCTAAATCCATCAAATGCTCCAGCTTCAGCATAATCAGTAAGATACGACTTTGATTCAGTAGAATCTCTAAGAATCATGCCACTTCTTCTATAAACTGGTTCTAAGGAAGAACCAGCAATATCATTATACCACTCAGTAAAGGCATTACACCAAACAATACAATCCCTCCAAGAAATAAGAGTAACAGGATGCATTTCATTCATAAGACTTGATGAGGATCCACGACATCCCATTAACCCATAATTATCGAATTTATAACGCTTATCACCCCTCTCTATCGCAGTAGCCCAACCATACACTATTCTCCAAAGTTTATACGGAACCTCTGTTTCTCCTACCTGATATACCGAAGAAACAGAAGATGTTTTACTATCTCCAGTACCAACAGGAAAAACAATCCCTCCCTCAGGAACAGGAACAGTAATCATCTTCAAAACATACTCAGGAGTAGAAAATTCCTGAACATCACTCCAAAGTGCTTTAAATATGATATTGCCTGTAATATTCGAAATATTGGAACTCCAACCTAAAAAGTTATGTGAATTTTTAGAGACAATAGGCGACTCAGCCGAAGAACCATGTTCAACTTCCTGAATCAAACTACCTCCGCCTTCATGCTGCCCACCATTGAGATCAAATGAAACGGAATATTTATTGATACTCCAAACTGCAGATATCTCAAGATTCGAAGAAACATTTGTATAAGATTTATCCCACTCTATAAATGTATATCCAATTTTTTGGGTCAAAGGGACAACAGCATCTGTAAAAGGTAAAACAACCTGAGAAAGCAGTCCACCCCCAGTTCGAACACCTCCTTCTAAATTAAAAAGAACAGAGAATCCCCAGATAGCTTTAACAGAGATATCAGCGGAAACATCATCGAACTGAATATCCCACCCCATAAATGTAAAACCTTCTTTATTAACTACAGGAGCCACTGCACTATCCCCTTTCCGAACAACTTGAACTAATTCTCCCCCTCCTGCTCGAACTCCTCCATTAACATCAAATAAAACAGCATAAAAAGCTAATTGCTGGTGCAAAATATGCCACATATCATTATCATAAATATATGAAACCTTATCAGTAGTATTATAATAAGCCCAGAGCCTTTCTGGATTTGTAAGTGCAGTTGCAGAACTTCCCTTCCAGACTATTGATACTCCATCTGCTCCATTCTGTCCGTCTGAGCCATTTGCTCCGTCATTTCCATCTCGGGCAAGTACCTGCCAAGCTGATCCATCGTAAATATATGAAACTTTCTCCACAGAGTTATAATATGCCCAATTCAAGGCTGGATTTACCGGTGCAACTGCAAGACTTCCCTTCCACACAATAGAAGATCCATCAGATCCGTTCTGACCATCTTGTCCATTTTGTCCGTCAGAACCATTCGCTCCATCACTTCCATCCTGGGATAGAATCATCCACTGTGTTCCAGTATAGATATAAGCTGTCTTCTCAGTTGTGTTGTAGTATGCCCAGTTTATTCCAGGATTTGAAAGATGACTTGCTGAACTTCCTTTCCATACAATAGAAATTCCATTCTGGCCATCTTGACCATCAGCACCATCTGCTCCATCACGGGCTAGAACCTGCCATGCATATCCATCATAAATATATGAAACCTTATCAGTAGTATTATAATAAGCCCAGAGTCTTTCTGGAGTTGTAAGTGCAGTTGCAGAACTTCCCTTCCAGACTATTGATACACCATCTGCTCCATTCTGGCCATCCTGACCATTCTGACCGTCAGAGCCATTTGCTCCGTCACTTCCATCTCGAGCGAGAACCTGCCAAGCTGATCCATCGTAAATATATGAAACTTTCTCCACAGAGTTATAATATGCCCAGTTCAAAGATGGATTTGCAGGCGCTACTGCAAGACTTCCCTTCCACACAATAGAAGATCCATCAGATCCGTTCTGACCATCTTGTCCATTCTGTCCGTCAGAACCATTCGCCCCATCACTTCCATCTTTAGCCAAAATCATCCACTGTGTTCCAGTATAGATATAAGCTGTTTTATCTGTTGTATTGTAATATGCCCAGTTTATTCCAGGATTTAAAAGATGACTTGCTGAACTTCCTTTCCAAACTATAGAAATTCCATTCTGGCCATCTTGTCCGTCAGCACCATCTTCCCCATCACGGGCTAGAACCTGCCAAATTTTTCCATCATAAATATATGAAACCTTGTCCGAGGTATTATAATAAGCCCAGTTTATCTTCGGATTACTTAATGCAGAAGGATGTGCTCCTTTCCATACCAACCCATTATTAGAATCTCGTAACTGTTCACTAGTAAAGCTTCTTGGTGCTATACTATGAATCTTTGAGGCAAGAGAAAAATCAGTAGCCAAAACATCAACAAAATTACCTTTTATTACAATAATTGCATAGTTTTGTCCAAGAGGAACATCAAAGATACTGAAATTACCTTGATAATCAGTAGTGGCAAGAAAAGATGTTCCAGCAACACTGACAAAAAAACCATAATTTCCACTTTCCTGAGAATCTACCGTGATTTGACCAGAAATTGTCCCCACAGCAGTTAAAGTCAAATTACCAACCAGAACAGCTTCCCCTGCCTTCACAACTACATTAGTCTTAACAGCCTTCCGTTTATTATCATCTGAAGAAGCAGTGACCGAATAAAGTCCTGCATCAAGATCCTTAACAGAATAATTACCATCTTTGTCTGCAAAAACCGTTGCAGAAACAACTCGTGAGTTATCTCCACTGAACATTCTCGAAGCCGTCTCAGTAAAAAGCCCATCGCTCTTCTCGACAACAATGCTAATTCCAGAATTATTATCATAATTCTCAAAAAACGCTCGACCTTTTATCTCTCCAGATTCTTTCTTTAGTTCTGGATCACACGAAATAAAAAATGCCCCAATAATGAACATTAAACCTAAAATGAAATGGATTTTTTTCCCCATAAACATCCCCCTAATTATTAATCAAAGAAATAATACACAATTATAATAGAATATGCAATATTTCAAAAACCTAAATTCCATCTTTCCTTGCATCTCCCCAAGCTTTTCCATAAACTTAATGTATGGCTAGAAAAAAACCGAGAACACCACTGCATAAAAGCTTTATTTACGCTGTCAACGGGATGATTCTTGCAGCTCGCGAGGAGTGGCATATATGGATGATTGGGCTTGGATTTATCCCTGTGGGGATTGCTGCGTGGTTGCTAGAACTTTCAGCTGTGGAGATAGCTATTCTTGTGGTAGCAGTCTGGCAGGTTGTGATATTTGAATTGATAAATTCAGCAATCGAGAGATTAACCGACAAGGTCAGCCCCGAATACAACAAAGTTGCAGGGCAGATTAAAGATATATCAAGTGCATCAGTCTTTCTTTCGCTGGTTCTGTGCATAGGAATCTTTCTAATAATTACAATTCCGGCACTGATAAAAGTCCTTAACTAACCCAAAACATTTTCAAAATACTTCTCGTTTCCAATACAATATACCTGATAATCTGAATCAATACTGATTATCTGTCTAGAGTCCATCCGTTGGGCAAGAAGAATAAGCGATCCATCGGCGATATCCATCGGCAAATCAGAATATTTGCGAGTCAGATCAATTAACTTAGAGATATCATTTACAGTCAAATCCAGAATCTCAAGCCCGCCAATCTCAATCCACTTAAGGAAATCAATCTGAGCCTCGATGCTGAACCCTAGCATGTAGCTCACTTCTGTAACAACCAGCCAGCTAGTAACTAATCTACATGGATTTGCAGCAAGATAATCAACGACCCGCTTATGATGTTTGTCACGATTATTAAAAAGTGCAATCAGCGGGCCTGCATCAATCAGAATACTTTGCATTCAACCTCTCCTTCATTCGCTGCTTATAATTCTCAGATAGATCTACTTCATCGCTTCCTGTCCGTCCGAATAATTCATGACCCAACTGATAAGAACTCAACATTGCTACATGTCTATCATAATATTCACATATCGCTGCTCTTATGATGTCTGTCTTTGTCTGATTCTCGACTTCTGTCAAGATATTGAGTTGTCTTTCTACATCCTCTGTCAATCTTAAGCTTATCATACTACCTCCTGTATTACGTATTGTAATACAGCTATTGTATTCTTTCAAGCTTTTTAGATCATCAATATAAACTTTTTCTGCAATCATTTATGCCTCCTAATATATTATTATATTTTTTTTATTTCTTGCTTCATGATTTTAGAAAAAGTCGTAGCTTTAGCAAAATATTTTAGTTTTTTCCCCTTTTTTTTGCCAGAGAAAAATTACAACACTACTTCCAAGAAGGTTTATCATCTCCGAAGTCTGGGCGCGATATACAAATGAATGGTTAAAAGAGCTCTTGTCAATCTCAGGGAATTTTCTGCTTATTTGCTGTCTAAAATCCCTGATGTTAGCATCAATCTCACGGGCTAGAAACTCTGGGACTTGCTGAGACGGCGCAATTGAAGCCCAGTCATAGACTAGAAGATCCGTGATGAACTCTTTTTTTCCATCAAATTCTTCTATTAAATATATAAAAAGTCGTTCAGCCAGCGGTTTCCATTGCCTCGACGATTTACCAGAAATTTTTTCCTGAATAAGTGAGGTAAAAATCGTCCAACCGTCCTTCTGCGATAACAACCAGTCAAAGGTTGTCTTAAAATATTTCGAATTATAGAAATTATCCAGCAACTCCTCCACCTTGACAAAAATTTTCATCTGCTCAAAGCTCAGAGTCGATGTAGCTACAACCTGAAACGGCGGAAAATCCGCTGCAACCATGTCGTATTCATCTGCCTCTCGAGCACTCTTTGTTCCAGGCAAAAGTTTGAGAAATCCCAGCTGAAACTCATCAGGCTTAAGTGCTAAAATCTGATCAAAGCTTTGAGATGCTGTCTGAAAATCATCCCCCGGAAGCCCGACAATCTGATCTACGTGAATATGTAAATTTTTCATTGAGCACAACCGAGCAACACTCTCGCGGATAGAATCCCAATTCCCGGCACGATTAACTTTTTTCAAAACTTCGGTATCGGTAGACTGAATCCCCACCTCGATAAAGAAGAGCCCGGAGGGGACACGCTCCAACAACGAAAAATCATCCTCAGTCAGAAGCCCAGGATGTAGCTCAAAGTGGAAAGGAACATCAGAATCCAACGACAATATCATCTCCCATATTGCCCGAGCACGCTCAGGACTGTGGTTGAAGGTTCTATCGACAAGTTTAATTATCTTCGGGTTCAAGGAGACTAGCTGCGGCAGCTCTTCGCGAACAAGTTCTAAGCTACGAAAATCAAGAATCTCCTGCTGAGCAGATGAAAGACAGTAGGCGCAGGAATATCTGCACCCGCGGGAGGTCTCATAGTAGAGTAATCTATCGCGAAGAAACGGCTCCATCTGCTGGCGGTAAGGAAATGCAATATCGTCAAGCCGCAGCGGCTCTCTGACCTGATAGACAGCATGGAATTTAACGTCTGAGCCCTCACCCTCCAGAAAGAATTCTTTGACAAAGGCCTCCCCCTGCCCCAGCACGACAAGGTCAGCCCCCGCAAATTTGGACAAAGCCGCACCGTCGTAGGCAGCCGACGGACCACCGACAATAATTACAGACTCCGATGCAAGCTTCTTCAGCAGAGGAATAACCTTCGCAAGCAACTCCTGGTTCCAGATGTATGCGGAAAAAAGATAATAGTCCCACGATGAATCAGTCAACTGAGCTAGAATCTCAAGCCAATTAGTGTTTATCTCAAACTCAAATAGCTGGGTTGAAATTGAACTATCTACAGATAAAACTTTTTCCATCGAATAGAGGGCTAGATTAGTATGTGAACTTCTGGCATTGATAGCAACAAGTGCGATTGATTTGTGATTTGACATAAGAGATTATAACCTGAAAAAAGAATCTTTTTCCATCGAATTTGAAAAAAATTATATTCTTGCTATCTTTGACTTGATTTTTTTTATCATGCAAAGTATATTTGTATTATAAAGTTACTTTGCATTACAAAGCAACAAGGAGAAATAATGGAGCAGGACAAGTATATTAAAGACATAGAGATAATCAAGGATATTTTGATTAAGCAGAAGAAGACACCAATCATAGAATCTTGGGCATTTTTTGTCTGGTCATTTCTTGTTGTGGTAGGATCGATCTCTCATTTTGTGATTTTCAAGACTTGCAACATAGAAAATTCTACTCTAATCCCTTCGATCTGGGTTCCAATCTCACTTCTAGGACTTGCAGGAGAGACTCTGGGATGGCTAAAAAGCAAACAGAAAAACTCAATTTATATTTTTTCAAATACAAATCTTGCTCTTATATTCACTCTAGTGATTTTAACAATCTTCGGGATTCTTTTTCTAGCAATTCTCAACTCTCTTGATGCATTGCACCTTGTATCATTTCTGTTAGCTGGGCTAATAGGACTTGCTATGGGATTTCTTGGAACATTTATCACATCAAAATTCTATTACGTATCGATTTCTTTGATAACCTTAACAACTATTCTCTTTTTTATTCCGCTAGAAAATGAGATTGCTTCACTAATCTGTGGAATTCTGATTGCTGCTGCGATGTTTTCATGTGGCTTGATAAACAGATTCGTGATTGAGAGGAAAAAGAATGTTTCATAAAGATTTTGATTCAATTTTTATAGAAAAAACACGCCTATCTATCATGACAATTACCTACAAAGAGGAAAAGGTCTCTTTCAACAGGCTAAAACTGTTGCTTGAATTAAATGATGGAACGCTATATTCGCATCTCAAGAAGCTTGAAGCTGCAGATTATCTTAAAATGAATAAAACTATCATTGATAATAGTGCTGCCACACTATGTTCTTTGACAGAAAAAGGAAAGGAGACTCTAGAGAAATATATTGAGTATCTAGAAGCTTACTTGAATAAAATCAAAACTTAGGAGGTTGTTTTGAAAAGAAAAACATTAGCAGATTTAGCTTTATGGGAAGCTAAAAATCGAAAAAAGACTGCCGTTTTAGGAATTACCATGACTGCCATCATGATTATTCTGACAGCCCTTTTTCTCAGAGTTGAATTTACATTCTCTTCCATTATGCCTGCAAATGGAGAAAAAGTACAGGATCTAAACAGGATAATTGATGAATTTCCTCAGGCGTCAACGATTATTGCAGTAATCGAGGGCGAAGAAGAGCAGATTGTTAAGGCTGCTAAGGAAATGAAGATTGCACTGGAAAATGAGGAGTTTGAGCAGATAGTCTCAAGCGTGGATATCTCTCTTGAGAAGGATTTTCTTCTGAAGAACGGGATACTTCTAGAACCTATCGAAGAGTTGTTCTCGGATGAAATTCTTAAGAGTCTAACTTCTGGTGAAATAGAGACTGCTGCATTTGAAGAGATTCTCTCTACTCTAGGAGATACAGAGTTTAGCGAGAATGATTTTTTCTATCTAAACAAGCAAAAAGATGCTGGGCTTGTATTTATCCACCCGACTTTTACTGCAAATGACATTATGGTGTTAAAGCCTTATGTCTTAAAAATCGATAAGGTTGTTCTGGATATTGCTGAAGCAAATGGGGTTGTGGCAGGAATAACTGGAATGAATGTTGTCGCAAAGGATGAAGCTGTTACAAGTGAGCAGGGACTTGTTGTTTCAACTCTTATAGCCTTCATCTTGATAATTCTACTTCTAGCAATAAATTTCAGGAAAAAAAGTTTTCCAGTTATTGCTGCTATTCCTCTTATTGTAGGAATAATCTGGACGCTTGGACTAACTGCTATCTTTGTTAACCGGTTAAATCTAATGACTGCTATGTACATGATTGCGCTTATGGGAATTGGAATAGATTTCTCTATACACTTTATTACTGCGTGGATACAAGAGATGGAAAAAGATGATAATTTCTATGATGCAATATACAATGGAACAAAGAGATCTAGCGCTGGGATTATAACTGGAGGTGTAACGAGTGCTGCCGCATTCTTTGCTCTAACAATCTCTAGTTCTCCGCTGGTTAAGGAGCTTGGGGTTGTCGCTGGATTAGGAATTCTCTGTGAATTACTTGCTGCTTTCATCTTCCTCCCAATTTTACTACCTAAGAAGCTTAACAAGGGATCAAAGAAGATAAAACCAGCTCTCTTTGAAAAATATGTAACAGGTCCTATAGGGATTTTCGTTGCAAAAAATACTTACTTGACAATATTTTTCATGCTTGCTGTTGGTGTTGCTCTAAGCTCGTTTGCTGGGAAGATTTCAATACAGACAAATATCATGGAGATGGAGGCTAAAGGTCTAAAATCAATTGAATTACAAGATCGAATGGTTGAGAAATTTGGGCAGTCTCCTGATGGTCTGTTTATAATCTCAGACTCAGTAGAGAATACACAGGAGATTGTATCTAAGTTAAAAGGCATTGATGAGATTGGAAGTATTGATTCAATTGCAACTTTTTTACCTAAAAAAAGTACGCAGGAGAAGCGCCTTGCTATCGGGTCTCAGATCAAACCGTATCTAATGAATTTTGGAATACCGTTTGAGGTTCCATCATCGTTACTAGAGAAGGAGAATATTCCAGACTCAATTATTCAGCAATACTTCTCAGAAGATGGGAAATACAACCTTATTACTATCACTCCATCACAAAACTGCTGGGAGAAGGAAAATCGGAATAAGCTAACTGCTGCAATCGACCCAATTACTGACAAGGCTACCGGGTTAATCCTAATTGGAGATCAACTAAGCGCAATTGCTGGTCGTGATGGTATTATTGCTAGCTTTGCAGCTCTATTTGTTATATTTTTGATCCTTTTCTTCAATTTTAGAAATCTATGGACTGCTATACTAACGATGCTACCTCTTCTTTTATCGATTGGTACTCTGTTTGGAATTATGGGACTTACCGATCTGAAGTTCGACTTTGTAAATATTATATCTATTCCATTAGTAATCGGAATTGGAATCGATGATGCGGTTCATCTTTCACATCGTTTTATCAGCCAGAATGAAAAAATAGAAGATACTGTAAGATTTATCGGTAGAGCTATCCTTCTAACAACATTAACAACTGCAATTGGATTCGCTTCATTTATCCCTTCTGTAATGAGGGCTCTAAGTAGCACAGGAATTGTTCTGACACTTGCAGTGTCTTTAACTTTCATCTTCTCAATCTTTTTCCACTCAGCCGTGCTTAAGGTTGCTCGAGATAAGCTAAAGATAAATCTATCTCCGTGGTTTATGAAATAAAACCTTTTACCAGCTAGCGTCTGTTAGCTGGTATTTTTTTCTACAAAAAAAGAAAAAGCCGCAGGCAAGAGCCTGCAGCAAAGACCTGAACTTGATTTTTTATTGTTACTTTTTCCCTACAACTTTTTTTAATTTATTTCACGATGCAAGTCCATTCACGGTATAAACTAAGGTTAGGAAAAAAGAATTAGGATGTCAAATATTTTTAACTTTTTTTTAAAATAATATTTCTTCTAAGAATTTCTGATTATCCATCTTCACTACAAGAAGATCTGCAAGACGGTGTAGCTCTAGCAGAAGTTGCTTCTCCTGAACATAGTATGCAACTATTTTTGCCTGAGCAGAGTCGACTTGATTCAAGGCTTGTATGAGAAAGTTTAAATCAATCTTCCCATCTGAATATCTTGTTGATTCTCGTTGGTATACTGCTTGTGCTATCTCATACTGGGTGTAGGAGAGTTCGGTAAGTTGGCGGATATTTTTTATATCGTTAACTAGATTTCTGATCTGTGCCTCAAGCAGGGATTTTCTTTTCTCATTATCTAGGTTTTTTATAAAGATATCCATCTTCTGCTTTTCTACACCCACTTTCTTATGGACTGAGAGAAAATCGTAGCTTAAATCTATTCCAAGACCAAATGAGAGTGAATCGACACCATCGATAAAGAAGTAATTATTTCCTCTCAAATTAAAATCCATATAGAGTTGTGCTGATGGCAGAAGATTATCCTCAGCAATCTTTAACTTTAGATCTTCACTCTTCATAGTAAGGTCGAAGACGCTGTATGTTCGACTTTTTTCCATAAAATCCTTGTGTATCTTGCCAAAATCAACCTCAATATTGTCGAATATCTGTGGCTTTTCTGGAACAAATTGCTGTGTTAGCTCTATTCCCGCAGACTCAAAGATTAATGTGCTGGTTTCGCGGAACTTTTTTCCTAAATTATAAAGAGATTCTTGCTTCGAGTAGACTTGCAACAGGGTCTTGTTCTCATCGTTCACATCTGCGATTCTATATTTCATCTTGTCTCTGATGATTTCGAGTAGTTGATAACTTGTCTTGTAGGCTCGAATTCCTGCTTCATAGCGTTGATAATCAAGAAACCACTGCATGTAGAGGTTTGCTGCTGTGGCAAGGTAATCTTCATAGGCCTCCACAAGTTGAACTTCTGCGAGGTGGATATCTACAGAGGCCTTGCTAGTTAGCATTCTTTGTTGCCTGCCAAAGGCGTCGGTCGCGATATTCTGAATAATAGAAAAATAGAGTGCAGATGAGGTTGGGCCTGCGAGGCTGAAGCCAGTTGTCAAGCGTGTCCCAGACTCACGGAAGATTCCTGCTAGAGAAATGTCGCCTTGATATGAGTGTTCAGTTGAGGTCTCGAAGATATGGGCTAGCTTGTAGCCGGATTTGACGTTCAAGAGTAATTGGTCTGCTGGTATTGATAATCGCTTGTCATACTGGAGGTTAAATTGCTGCGATAGTAATTTTTCAAAGCTGGGATTTGTACAGGCTTTTTTTACAAACTCTTCAAATGTTAGAACTTGGGGGCTTTCTTCTGGCTCGAGGCTCTCTGGCAACAGTGGCTGAGCAAGGAGTCGTACAGAGAGGAAAGTGATGAAAATCAAGGCTATTTTATTTTTTTTCATTGGATTCTCCCTTTTTTACTTTTAGTTTTTTATTTTTTACCTGCGAGAAGCCCTCTTTTGTCTTTCTTACACTCAGCTCTGCGAGATATCGGATTCTCAAGATTGAGGTAAAAAGGCAAGGCACTAGAACAAGTGTTATCAGGGTTCCGAAGATTAGGCCGTATGCCATGGCTAACATCATGTCTGAGAGCATCGCATCGTAGCCGAGGATTCCATATGCCGTTGGAAAGAGCCCTATCACTGTCGTGAGGGTGGTCAAGAATACTGCTCGTAGTCGTGTCTTCGAGACTTCTGCCACTACCTCGGGGAATTTTTTAGGATTAGATGTATCTACGGTTTTTCCCAACTTATCTATCATGACTATTGAATCGTTTATCACCACTCCGGTAAGCCCTAGAATACCGATCACCGCAAATGAGCCATAGACAACGATTCCATGAGCATAAAATGCGAGTATCGCACCAACAACACCAAATGGCACGATTATCAAGATCAAAATCGGTCGCAATAATGAATTAAATAATAGGGCTAGAATGAAATATATCAAGAGGATTGTAAGAACCATTGCAAAGATCATATCTTTGTTTGAGTCACGAGTCTCTTTCACTTCACCTGCAAAGGAGAGAGTTGCTGTTGGGTTATTCTTCAATATTTCAGGAAAAACCTCTTTTTCAAAATGCTCTGCAATCTCAAGTGGAGTTATCCCTGCCCCGTCAGCAATATCAGCATAGACTCGAAGTACTCTCTTTCCAGATTTTCTTCGTATCTCAGCTAGGTTCTCAGCTACCGAGATCTGCACTAGATTCTCCATGGGAATCATGTATCCTCGCGAATTTGTCATCGGCAAGGTCATTACAGTCTGAATATTTTGAAGATAATCAGGATCTATCGAGATTTTCACTGGGATCTCGATATCATCTCTATAATGGTAAAAAAGGTGTGTCCCTGAGACAACAGAGCGAAGTGTCTCTGCGATATCACTTGGATTGACACTTAATCTTGCAAGAAAATCTCGGTCAAAATCTATGACATAGTCTTTTTTTGTTAGCTGTCGCTCGATATCAGGATTCTCAAGCCCTTGATACTCTCCAAGATATTTTACAAGCTGATTTGCAATCTCAGTTCTTCGAATATCACTATTTTCAAGAATCTCAATCTCAATTGGACTTCCTCCCGAAGATGTTCCAAACCTCATTCGAGAAATACCCAATTTCTGAAAGCCTTTCTCTTTTTTCAGTTCATCTATCGCTGTCTCTAGCTGGCTGGTATATTCTGAGACTGTCAAATCTCTCTGGTCCGAGGCAACTAGGTTAATAAAAATTGAAAACTCATTGGTGTTTGCAGCATTGCCGCGTCGTGAAGAGCCTATTCGAGTTGAATAGGTTAAAATATATTTCTCAAGATCTGCATCAAGTAACGACTCGACCTTTCTTGCTAATTTCTCAGTCTCTTCAAGGCTACTCCCTGGCTTTGCTGAGCCTGCAAGCATAACAAATCCAATCTCTTCGCGAGGGAACATCTCGTATTTCATCTTTGTTACAAGAATAAAACCAGAGAAGACAAGTAGTGCAACTGCGCAGAGATAGACAATTGGCCTGAATCTAATAACATTTTTCAATACACGTGCGTATAGATTCTCGACCTTGGGAAATAGCCTTTTCTTAGATCTAAATGAGGCCTTGCTTGAAAAGCGAGAGTTCATGTGGGCTGGCAAGATGAAGATAGACTCTAAAAGGCTTGCAAACAGCATCGCAAAGATGATAAATGGAATGACTTTTATCATTTTTCCAATCATTCCTTCAAAAAAAAGTAGAGGAACAAATGCTGCACAGGTAGTAAGCACGCTTGCAAGGATTGGCTTGATGACTGAGTATGTTCCTTCGGTTATTGCTGTTAGCCGTGGTACTCCTTCATCTTCCTTGCGGATTATATTCTCCGCGATAATGATTGCATCATCGACTACGATTCCCAGAACAATTATTACCGCAGCGAGTGTCATATTGTTCAAGGAGTAACCTATCACATAAGCGAAGATCATGGTTGCAGCCATGGAAAAAGGAATCCCCATCGCAACCCAAATCCCGCTTCTAAAGTTTAAAAAGATAAGCAGTGAAATTAGAATCAAGAAGAACCCCATCAATCCATTTGAAGCAACTAGTGCAAGTCGATCTCTGACTAGTTGAGACTCATCGCTATAGATTAGATGCTGAATATCTGAATCTCGAAACGCTGTAGAAAAAAGATTCTCTGTTGTCTGGCGGATTATGTCGGTTGCTTCTATAATTCCTACATCTTGAGTTTTTCTAACAGAAAGAAGAATTCCCTGATGACCATTTATCTTTGTGATAGTGGTCACATCTTCAAAATACTGTCTTACTTCTGCGACATCCTCAACTCGTAGAGCCTGTCCAGTGAAGCTACTTTGAATTATAGTCTTTTTGATCTTTTCAACTGAGTCAAGTTGGTCATAGACTGTTATCGATGAGTTATCATCTTGAGTCAGCACCCCGGCAGGAACTCTGATATCATTTCGTCTAAGTGCAGAGACTACTGTAAGATAACCAATCTCGTATTTTTCTAATTTCTTCGGATCAACCTCTATGCTTACTCGTTCATTCGCAACTCCAGAGATTGTGACTTCGCTAATCGAAGCCAGGGACTCTAGCATCTTCTGCAATTGAACTGCTGCATCCTGGACTTGTTGGTTTGATTCTGTATCAAGAAGATATTTATTCTTGTTAAAAATTGCAATTTCCATTACAGATCTATTTGCAGATCTTCGTTCTCTAACTATCGGATCTGTCAATATTTCTTCTGGCAATTTAACCCGCGAGACTGAATCCTTTATCTCATCTATAACCTCATCATAATTACTTAAATTAGATTCTAAACGAACAATAAGTGTAGCAGATCCAGAAGAGCTACGGCTCTCTATATCATCAATTCCATCAATACCTTCAAGCGCCTCTTCAATCTCAGAGGTTACAAAATACTCAACCTCCGAGGCTGTAGCGCCAGGATAAGATGCTGCGACAAAGACCATATCCGCAGTGATATCAGGCATCTCCTCCTTCGGAATAATTTTCCACGAGTAGATAGCTCCGATAAAGACAAAGAGTACTAAAAAATTTACTAAAATATGGTTCTCTGCAAAATATGCAATAATTTTTTTCATAAAAGCCTCAAATTATTATAATTCACTTATATGAATTTCATATGAAAAAATATCATTTTTAGAAAAAAACAAAAACCCCTCCGAAGAAGGGTTTGCATAGAGCTATAATTTTAGATATTCTCGTAGCTCTTTAAGTCTCTGCACATCTTGTTCTCGCATCAAACCACTTGGTCCTGGAGGACAATTTATAATCAAGATATTATCATTTGCAGTAGCTATTTTATACAGCCTTGCCAACTCCTCAACAGACTTAAGACCTTTGTCGGTTGAATTGTAGAACCATCTGTCTGAAAGGCAGATTGTAGTCTCAAAAGGCATGTAATAGTTCTGATTGTTAAAGGTAAAGATCTTTGGATCACTCTCCTCTGGAAGAAATGGATCGCCTAGCCTGAAATCAGAAGGGAAATATCTAATCGGGTAGCCTTCTCTTTGCTGCGATGGCAAAACTGGATGAAAATCAAGATTATCAGGAAGTCCGATAGACCAGTTCACGCCAATCTGACATTCTGGCTGATTTTTTTTAACCATTTCGTAAATTTCAAATAGTGGCCATCTATAATTTTCCTTGACCCAACCACCATCAAGCCAGAGCTCAACAATATTTCCATATGAGGTCATAAGATGCTCAATCTGTTTTAGCATATACTCATTGTATGCTGAATCAAGGCTTACATCCTTGACGTTAGAATTTCTATTGCGATCCCACAATGAGTAATAGATTCCTAACTCTATCCCCTGCTTCTCGCATTCACCAGCAACAGCTGCAATTACATCTGTTGTGTTGCCAGAATGGGCAACCCCGTAATCTGTCATTGGGCAATCCCAAAGTACAAATCCATCATGATGCTTAGATATAAGTATAATATATTTCATACCAGCATCCTTTGCACTCTTTACCCACTGAGCAGCATCGATTGTTGTAGGGGTGTATGTTGCTGGCGAGAGTGTACCATCTGTCCACTCAAGGTCATGGAAGGTATTTATCCCGAAGTGGATAAACATTCCATATTTTCTATCAATCTGCAAGAGCTGAGATTTTGAAGGCTTGCTCGAAGGTTTCGGGGCATTTACCCCAGGTAGAATTTCAATTCCCTCAAACCTAGCAATCAACTCATCCTGCGTAATCTCAAACCCGCCAGAAATACATGAGACGTTGCATAGCATAATGAATGCAACAATCGTGTAATTAAACGTTTTCCTTATAGACATAATTTTGCTCCTATATCTAGAGTAGTATAAGAGCAAAATTATATTTTATCAACAAATTATTCGTACTTAGAACCTGTTAAAAGTTCGATTACATGCTTTACTCGTGGTTCAGCATCAGCTTTTGTTCCGCCATTATTTAATCGATCTAACTCTGCAAGAACAATCTTATGGTTCTTCGGTGTCAAACGGAAGAAGGTTGCAGCAATAAGCCCAGCAATTACCATAATAATTGGTAAGGTTATGAAAAGTATTCTAATCCAACCAATAGTTAAAGATGCCTGACTAATTTTCTGAGTATCACCAATACCTGAATACTTGAAATCAGCATCATTTAAGACTTTTCGTAGCTCAATAAGTTCTTGCTCATTCATGAAATTTGCCAAACTCTCATCAAAGATGTAATTCTCCCCGTCAAAGTTATAACTCTTTTCTATATAAGTTACTTTTCTAAGATCTGAAATTTTATCCCTAGGATAACTTGAAACAACTTTGTTATAATCTTCTTCCGATAATTTCTTGTAACTCTGACTTTCTCCCACCATAAGATGACCAGTTACCAATTTCTCTACATCGTATTTAAAGTAATTTAGATGATAATTCCCATCCTCAAGAAGAAGGTATGAAGACTCTAAAAATGCAATTTTATCAGCGTGAACTGTTATCTTTTCAGCAGCTTCAAAGACAATATCATTCGCATCTCTTATCTCAGTGTCTTGCTTCTCAGAGGAATCTGATATGACTGAACCTATTGCCTTATAAAAATAGAAATCTTTAGCCTCAGCAAATTGCTCCTGCGTCAAAACAGTTGGAACAGGCTGTTTGTAGCCAATTCCTGATAGTAACAAACCTAGTCCGTTAAGAACAAAAAGCCCCAGAAAAAGCTTTCTTGTCAATGTCATTGCAGAAGAGTATGTTCCAGCCCTATCCTTTCCAGAAAAAAGCTTATCAACATCAACGACAAAAGGCATCAACTGATGAGGAATTAAGGATCCAGCTGAAATTCCAAATCCTAAGACAAGCATATTCAGTAACAACAACCAAAATGGAGAGGATGGAGTCTGAAAAGCCATAAAGATCATTCCAACTAAGACTATGGAGAGACCGATTATATAGGATTTCGCATGTCCTTTTTTCCCTGAAATAAATACGTAAAAAGGGATTGCTGCCATCATAGTAAGCAGTAGTGTACCCTGCAACAAGGTAAACTTACCAAGAGTCATAAAACCTAACGAGACAGAGGAATCCATATTCAAATAATCTATAAAATAGAAGAGTAGCCACGACATGATTATATCAAGGGTTCCAAACGAGCAGACATACATTGCAATATGAATTCTACAAGATTTGTTCTTGAATAATGAGAGAAAATTAACAAAAAAATGGGTTTTATCCTTTGCCCTCTCTTGCTGAGGAAGCTCCCATGTTCCGAAATAGAGCAATAACCAAGGAAAAGCAAAAATTATTCCAAAGATGATACCCATATACAAATAGCCACTTTTTCCACCATCAAACATATCAATTATTGGTTTTGCAATTAATCCCGCAAGTAGAGTAGCAACAAAAGAAAAGAAGATTCTCGAACCTACAAGCTTATTTCTCTCTTTTGCATCATTTGTCATTTCAGCTGCAAGTGCTGCATATGGCACATACGACATAGTAGTAACAGTGTAGAAGAAGATGTAAGCAAATAAATAGAAGAAAAATTTACCTAGCTGGCTTGCAATATTTGTTGGGAACCATATAAGCATAAATGTTAAAAAAACTGGTAAAATAGAAGCAAGAAACCAAACCCTTCTCTTGCCAAATCTATTTTTGGGAGTAATATCTGAAATATATCCCATAAACGGATCATTAAAGGCATCCCACAATTTACCTATCGCAGGAATCAAACCTGCTAATATTGGATGTAATCCAACAACATTAACCAAATAGAACATTGAGAATGTTGTTACAATAAAAAAAGCTCCACCGCCATAAAGATCGGCTAGACCATACGCGAAAATGTTAAAAAACCTAACTTTCCGTTGAGTAATATCTCGACTCATTTAAAACCCCTATATTTTTATAAAATTAAAAGCCATTATTTAATTTGAAGCAAAAACTTCCGTTGTTCAGTCTCATGAGGCAAAAAATCCCCAAATTTTTTATAATCAACCATCGCAGTTGATTCTGAGACCAACAAATAATTATCGTAAAACAAAATTTCTGAAGAGTCTAAATCCAGGTTAAAATCAAAATCTTCAGCAAAAAACTCCTTAGCAACTGTACCGTTTTTTTTATTTCTAAATACCAATCTCTTCTGAGATGCAAAATAGACTAAAAAATCTGGAAAATCTTCTTGCTTTAGAACAAAATAAAAGGCAGAGGATAATTTCTGACTCCAGAGTAGCTTATCATTTATCAAATAATCAAGCAAAATCTCACTACCTTCCTCTGAGAAAAAATTCTGGCTACTTTCTGTTGCAACTATCCTCACAACAATCGACTCTTCAGCAGAAAGATTCAATCTGAAGCATCTTTGATTATTCTCCTGAGTATAGACCTCCCAATCCTGATATGAAAAATGAGAAAGAGCAACTGCATTCATAGAAAAATTTTCAATAAAAGAAAAACCATCTTCAGTCTGAGAAAGAGGAAACAAACAAGTATCTAAATTATTGTCAAAAATATATTTTATAGATATCTTCTTATTTTCAAATTTGCCGCAACCAAAACAAAAAATAGCAATAATAATTATTGAAAGATGAAATTTCATTTTCATACAGAATTATAACATAAAAAACTCTATTTTAAAACCAAATTTCGATATTGACAGATTAAAAAAAAAGGGTTATGTTATTATACATAGAAACACTAAATGGAGAAGACTATGGATTACAATGTTCCAAATGAAAATGGATTTTTTGGTGAGTATGGAGGACGATTTGTGCCTCCACAGCTAGAAGATGTCATGAAAGAGATAACAGAAGAATACTTTAAAATTAAAGACAACTCTGACTTTTTAGAAGAGTTACAAGACTTATATGAACACTATGTGGGAAGACCATCTCCACTTTTTCATGCAAAAAACCTATCTAAAAAATATGGGGCAGAGATTTACTTAAAAAGAGAGGATTTGAATCATACTGGAGCTCACAAGATAAATCACTGTCTTGGAGAAGCTCTTCTTGCTAAGAAAATGGGAAAGAAAAAGTTGATTGCAGAAACTGGTGCTGGTCAACATGGGGTGGCTCTTGCAACTGCGGCTGCTCTTGTGGGGCTAGAATGTGACATATACATGGGAGAGGTTGATATTGCAAAGGAACATCCTAATGTAATTAGAATGAAAATCCTCGGTGCCACAGTTGTTCCTGTAAAATCAGGACTTAAAACACTGAAAGAGGCGGTTGATGAGGCTTTTATTGCTTATCTACAAGATCCTGTGAATCAGTTTTATGCTATTGGTTCAGTTGTAGGTCCTCACCCTTTTCCATTGATGGTACGAGATTTTCAAAGTGTTGTAGGAAAAGAGGCAAAGGCTCAATTCACAACCATGACAGGAAAGGCTTTACCAGATAATATTGTAGCTTGTGTTGGTGGAGGCTCAAATGCAATGGGTCTATTTACCCCTTTTATAAAAGAAAAAAACGTAAACATCTACGGAGTAGAACCTGCTGGGCGAGGTTTTAAGACTGGCGACCACGCTTGTACTCTGACATATGGAACTCCTGGAGTTATCCATGGATTTAAATGCTATTTGCTACAAGATGAAGAGGGCGAACCATCGCCTGTATACTCTGTCGCAAGTGGGCTAGATTACCCAGGAGTTGGACCTGAACATTCATATTTGAAAGACATCGGCAGAATCAACTACGACTGCATAAACGACAAGGAAGCGATTGATGCCTTTTTCGAATTATCAAGGGTGGAAGGAATAATTCCTGCTATTGAAAGTGCTCACGCAGTAGCTTTTGCGCTCAAGCTTGCAAAACAAAGGCCTGGAGAATCTATTCTAATAAATCTTTCTGGTCGTGGAGATAAGGATATCGATTTTGTAATTGATAATTATGGTAAAGATTACGGAATTAGCAGATAATGCAATGCCCCCAATCATTGATTGGGGGTTTTATTTTAGGTAAAAAATTTTATACCCTAGACGCAACAAAACCCAGAAGTAGTTCTGGGTTTCAGTTTGTTGTAATTTTGTCAAGAAGTAAAAAAAAAGTCCGGCAACGACCTACCTTCCCACGAAAACGCAGTATTCTTGGCGCAGAAGGGTTTAACTTCC
>JAFGXN010000041.1 GCA_016936615.1 Spirochaetales bacterium
AGTATTTGCATTAGACGATGAGAAATATTACGAGTATCTGAGGAAGCTTGATTTCCAATTAGAGATGAAATACATCGAGAAATCTGGCTATGATCAGGGGCTTCAAGAGGGTAAGCTTGAAGGGCTTCTCGAAGGTGAACAAAAAGGACTCCTCGAAGGTAAGCAGGCGGGGCGTTTGGAAGGAATCCTTGAAGGCAAGCAAGAAGGGCTCCTCGAAGGCAAGCAAGAAGGAATTCTCGAAGGCAAGCAAGAAGGAATTCTCGAAGGTAAGCAGGCGGGGCTCTTAGAAGGCGAACAAAAAGGGCAGTTAAATGGGAAAACTGAGCTTCTCTATAAATTATTAGTCAAAAAGTTTAGTTTTAAAAAATCAGATCTTTCCAGGATTCTAAAAGATTCTGGAAATTACAGCATAGATGAGCTGTTTGATTTTGCTATGGATTCAAACTCCTTTGATGAGTTTCTCGGTAGAATAAAATAGTTTTCTAGGAAACATACATAACCATATATTAAAGATATTTTCGTTTTCTCTCGACATAATACCTGCAAGAAATTTTAAAATTAGGTTGATTTGAGAAAATCATTACTAGATTATAAAACTCTTCCGTCTCATGAGACTTTTTGTTGTGAACTTTTCCTACTCTTTTGAATTAAGAAAAAACCTTTTTCTATTGTTGATCCAGGTATTTTATTGTAGAATCTTTGAAAAGAGGTTTTATGAAAAAAAAGATTGTCCTATGCTTTTTCGCATTATTTTTGCTTGCTGGCTGCTGTAAAAAAGATTCAAAAGGTTCTGACTTTATAATTGAAGAAAAAGAGAATGGCGATGTCGTTCTTGTAAAATATCAAGGAAGCTCAAGTTATGTGGTTGTCCCTGAAGGTGTGACGCATATTGGGGATGAGGCTTTTGCTTGGAAGAAGAATTTAGAGTCAATTAATATTGGTAATAGTGTTAAACATATTGGGAAAGGTGCTTTTAATGGTTGTTTGCGTTTGAAAAATGTTGTTAATTCAATTAATTTAGTTGATATAGAAGATAGGGCCTTTTATTTGTGCAGAAGCTTAGAATCAATAGTAATTCCAGATGGTGTGATAAGCATAGGCGATAAAGCTTTTTTTAAATGCATAGTCTTAGCATATGTTTTTATCCCTAGTAGTGTTACTTTAATGGGTCAAAATGTCTTTGCTTATTGTATTAGTTTGAAATCTATTATAATTCCAGGTAGTGTTACAAAAATTGAATATGGAACATTTTTTGGGTGTCGTAATCTGGAACAGGTTATTATTTTAGATGGTATAATTACAATTGGAGAAAAGGCTTTTAAGGAATGTTTGAGTTTAGAGTTTGTTTTAATTCCTGATAGCTTGACTCATATTGGAGAAAAAGCCTTTGCTGAGTGTGATAGTTTGAAGTCTGTCATTATTCCTAATAGTGTTACTCATATTGGCGATGAAGCTTTTTATGGGTGCGAGAATTTAGAGTTTGTTTCTATGTCTGATAGCCTTGTTTCTATAGGGGATGGTGTTTTCCGTTGGTGTTATCGTTTGAAGCCGATTGATATTCCTGAAAATCTAGCACATTTTGGAAGTTGGTCTTTTGAGCATTCTCCATTTAAAATTGAGAGTCACGAGAATGGAGATGTTGTTCTTTCTGTTTCCTATGATGGATATTCTGATATTCCAGACGGAGTAACTCATATTGGAAACGGAGCTTTTGCTAAACGTGGAGGAATAGTATCTATTTCTATTCCTGATGGCGTGACCTATATTGGGAATGGGGCTTTTTACAGATGTGAAGATTTGGAATTTATATCTATTCCAAGTAGTGTCACTCATATTGGATTTGATGCTTTTAAAGAATGCTTAAGTTTAAAGTCCATAATCATCCCGGATAGCGTTAATTACATTGGAGAGTCTGCATTCTTGTATGTATCTGGAGAAATAACCATTGGCAGTAAGAATAAATATTATACCATAGAGGATGGAGTTCTTTATACTAAGGACAAAAAGAAACTTCACAGTATTTTGAATAGGGAAATAAGCTCTTTTGATATTCCATATGGTGTTGCTACTATAGGAAAAAATAGCTTTGACAGCTGTGGAAATCTAGAGACTATAACTATTCCTGATAGTGTTATAAATATTGAAGATGAAGCATTTCATGGGTGTTCAAATATAAAATCAATTATTATTCCAGATAGTGTTATTAGTATCGGTGTTGGCGCTTTTGGCTTCTGTTCTGGCATAGAGTCTATTTCTCTTCCTGATAGTATAACTTATATCGGAGATTCTGTTTTCGAGTTTTGTAGAGGTTTGAAAAACGTCTTTATTCCCAATACTGTGACCTCAATAGGTTCTGAAGCTTTTTACTGGTGCAGAGAATTGGTATCTATTAATATTCCAGAAAGTGTCAAAAGTATCGGTGATGAAGCCTTCCCAGAATCCACCATTCTCCAAGTCTCAAAAGACTCCTACGCCCATAAATGGGCAGTGGAGAATAAATATAAATTCGAGCTAATAAAATAGTCCTCTTCCTTCGCGCCCTCGCGTCTTCGCGTGAGACTCCTCTTTGCCTTGTCTTGATCGGCCGTATTTCTTCGCGTGAGATATCTTCCTTGCATTGCCTTGGCTCGACAGATTGCTTCTCTCTTCCGCGCCAGCGGGCGTAGGGGTGCTTTGCAGTCCGCAGGACCGTAGCGAAGCGAAGCCCTGCAGCACGCGGCCGACGAAGTCGGGGCGCCCATCTTCACTCCCTTATTTGCTAAGATTTCTTCTTTCGTTCTCCAAATTTTCATGATAAAATACTTCAAAGGGGCAAATTATGAAGAGGCTTGTGTTTTTATTTTTACTAGTCGGGGCTAGTGTTTTTGCAGGAGAGTTCAGCGTAATCTCTTACAATGTGTGGAACGGGCTGGATTATGGAAAGGGGGAGACTCAGAGGGCTAATCTTGTTCAGATGATGCAGGAAGAGGCGCCGGATGTGGTGGCTTATCAGGAACTTTGCGGTTTTAACTCTATTAGTTTGAGAAAATTGTCTGAAGATATCGGACATAAATACTCTGTTATATTGAAGATTTCGGGTTATCCAGTGGGGATTAGTTCGAAATATCCAATTTCTGATGTGAAAAAAATGAGGACTGGGTTCTGGCATGGCGCTTTGTCTTGTCGTATAAATAATATTAACTTTGTTGTTGTTCATTTTTCACCAGCTTATGCGGATTTCAGGCTTAAAGAGTCGAATATGATTCTTGATTTTTTGCGAAAAACTGGCAAGATCGACGATAAGACTATTATCTTGGGTGATTTTAATGCGGTGTCAGATGTTAATCGAGAATTTCTATCACAGCAGGGGATTGAAGAGGATGATAATGCAAATGATTTTTCGGTTATGAATAATTTTTTTGCAAATGGGTTGTTCGATACTGCTGTGCTTGGCAACAATAATTCAAACGGTGTCTATACTTTTCCTGCGAATCTTCTTGTCGCCGAGGAGAGTTCCTTCGGGCAGCGAGTACGCATTGATTATCAATTGATCAGCAAGGCCTTACTCGACAATGTTGTCTCTTATCAGGTGCTCATAAATGATTTTACACGAAATATTTCTGACCATTATCCTGTTAAGGTATTGTATAATTTTTAAAAAATACCGAAGATATGTATATGAGAGAAAAAACTAAGGCTATTAAGGTTGGGAACATCGTTATTGGCGGTGATAATCCTATAAGTATTCAAACAATGTATAAGAAGCCTCTTACTATTGGGGTTGATGAGATTCTTGCAGATATGAGACATTATGCTTCATATGGATGTGACATTATCAGGTTCTCTGTGCCTGATGCTGATTGTGTTGATAATTTGAAAAAGGTTTGCGATGCGGGGATTATGCCTGTTGTGGCAGATATTCATTTTGATTATAAATTGGCTCTGGCTTCGATTGAGGCTGGCGTCGCGAAGGTGAGGATAAATCCTGGTAATATCGGTGCTGAGTGGAAGGTTGCTGAGGTTATCAAGGCTTGCAAGGAGACTGGCACGCCGATTAGGATTGGTATCAATGGTGGTTCACTGCCTTCGTCGCTGCGTCATATTTCGCTTGAAGAGGGGATTATGCAGGCGGCTGAGGCTGAGGTTGAGATTTTGCAGAAGTACAACTTTGACAATGCGCTTTTTTCCTTAAAGGCATCGACCGAAGATGTTACTCTGCTTGTTAATCGTGCATTTGCTAAGCGGTACAATTATCCTTTGCATCTGGGGGTGACTGAGGCGGGGACTTTGATTCCTTCGCTGGTGAAATCTTCCTACGTTCTTGTGAATCTTCTGCGGGAGGGAATCGGTAGTACGATTCGCGTCTCTATCTCTGATATTCCAGACTATGAGGTTATCGCAGGTAAGGAGATACTAAAGACCGCAGGGCTAGAGGGCTATTCAAAAGGGGTGAGGGTTGTATCGTGTCCACGATGTGGTCGGGCTAGTTTTGATAACGGCGGGGCATTTGTCAAGGAGCTTGAGGCCTATCTTCAGACTGTGAAGAAAGACATTTGCGTTGCTGTAATGGGTTGCGTTGTCAATGGTCCAGGCGAGGCAAAAGAGGCTGATCTCGGAATTACTGGTGCCGGAAATACAATAATAATTTTTAAGAATGGTGAGGTTCTTAAAAAAGTTGATATTAAAGATGCAATGGAAGAGTTTAAAAATGAAATTGAAAAGTTTTAGTTTACTGTTTTTTCTGTTTTTCTCTTTTTCTACATTTGCTCAGAAGCCTTTGTGGATTTCATATCAGGAGGGGATTGAGTTTTTTAAAGATAAGCGGTTTAGCGAGGCTATGGCTATCTTTAAGAAGTGTACTTTGGAAAATCCAACATATCCTGAGGCTGAGTACTGGATTGGTAGGATTTTTGAGATTGAGGGTGAATTAGAGTTGGCAAAAAGGCAGTACTTGAAGGCCTTGGATCCTACTTTTATAAATGCTTTAAATATTCCCGACTTTGAGTTTACTATTAGGACTGCCTTGGCAGGTATCTACCAGAAGACTGGATATCCAGAGTTATATATAGAGCAGATTAATGCTATTATTCATCAAGATCCGTGGTTCTTGTCAGATATTGGCAAGCAAAATCTCTCAGCAATCTATAATCTTTGGCTGGATAAGGGTATAAATAGGGTCTTTGAACTTTTTCGCGTCAGGAATAGGCGGTTTGCAAGTTATTACTCTATGGCTGGAATTTACTATTACAATAACGGAAAGGTTGAGGATGGGGTGAAGATGTTGTCTATCTCTGTCTTGTCAGCTCTCTCTGAACTTGCTGAGATTCAAAAGAATATGCATCCTGATTTCATTTTTACTACGAGGACAAATTTTGAAAAAAGATATTTAGATGCAGCTATACCAAAAGAGTTGTATGATTTTCATTTAGATGATATTGTTGAGTTGATAGATTTATCCTTGAATGATCCGAGGATAGAGCAATATTTGGTCGAGGCTGACTTTTTTAAGAATATTTATTATCTAGGTATGGCTTTTGCGGCTGGTGGACATAATGAACACGCCTTTGATATGTTGATTATTTGTTCTTCATATCAGAATGCAGGTTATTTTCAGGATTTAGCTCTGAAAAAGATGCAATCTTTGTTGATTATAAATTAGGCATGTAGTATACTTTCACAAATTGTAATTTTATGGACAAAATAGTAATAAAAGGTGCGCGAGTTCACAACTTAAAAAACATTAGTCTAGAAATTCCACGAGATAAGCTTGTTATTGTCTCTGGTCTTAGCGGCAGTGGTAAATCCTCATTAGCTTTTGATACTATCTATGCAGAAGGTCAGCGACGTTATGTCGAATCTTTGTCTGCTTATGCGAGGCAATTCCTTGGTACAATGGATAAACCTGATGTCGATTATATCGAGGGGCTCTCTCCTGCGATAAGCATCGAGCAGAAGACGACACATAAGAATCCGAGATCGACAGTGGGCACTGTAACCGAGATTTATGACTATTATCGTCTTCTTTTTGCTAGAATTGGTATTCCTCACTGCCCAGAGTGCGGCAAGGAGATTAAGGAACAGTCGGTGGATCAGATCATTGACACAATTGTTGCATTTGAAGAAGGTTCGAAGATTATGATTCTTGCGCCAGTTGTTAGAGGTCGCAAGGGTGAGCATCGGAAGATTTTTGAGGATGCGAAGGCTGCGGGTTTTGCTCGTGCTCGAATCGATGGTGAGATTGTTGAACTTGAGATTATTCCAGAATTAGATAAAAATAAGAAACACGATATTGAGATAATAGTAGATAGGGTAAAAATTTCAAACTCAGTCAGGCAAAGGGTTTCTGATTCCATTGAGACTGCTATCGAATTGACAGATGGGATTATTTTTGTAACCCTAGTTGGTGACGAGGGGGCTGATGAGTTCTTCTTTTCGACTAAGGCGGCTTGTTCTGAGTGTGGATTTAGCATGCCTGAGTTGCAGCCGAGGCTTTTTTCTTTTAACAATCCTTTTGGTGCTTGTCCTGAATGTTCTGGTCTAGGAGAAAAGAAAGAGTTTAGTGCAAAGATGATTGCACCAGATCATGAGTTATCGTTCAATGAACATGGATTTTTACCATTTAAACCAACTGCTGAGTGGTACAAGGCTCTGTTTTCAAGCCTTGCTCGAGAGCTTGGTTTTTCCCTAGATACAAAGATTAAGGATTATCCTGATGGAGTTCTTGATAAAATTTTTAACGGCTATGATGGCCTTATAGATTTTATCTATGAGCGAAAGGATGGAACTGGAAAATATCAGACAAAGAAAGCCTTTCCTGGCATAATTGCTGAGTTGAAACGACGGTATTATGAGTCTGGCTCTTCATACATCAAGGAGTGGCTTGAGTCTTTTATGAAAATTTCAGTATGTCCAGCTTGTCACGGGAAAAGACTTAGACCTGAGGCTCTTTCTGTACTTATTGCTGGCAAAAATATCTCTGATGTGACAGCGATGTCTGTTAAAGATTCAATTGTATTTTTTGAAAATTTGGATTTGAGCGAGACTGAGATTTTAATATCAAGCCAGATTCTTAAAGAGATTAAATCGCGTTTAAGTTTTTTAAAGAATGTTGGGTTGGAGTATCTTAATCTTGAGAGAAAATCTGGTACTTTGTCAGGTGGAGAGGCTCAGCGGATTAGGCTTGCTACCCAGATCGGCTCTCAGCTTGTTGGTGTTCTCTATATTCTTGATGAGCCTTCGATAGGGCTCCATCAGCGGGATAATCAACGTTTGATTGATACCTTGCTTCGATTGCGAGATGTGGGAAATACTGTAATTGTCGTTGAGCATGATGAGCAGACTATGCTTTGCGCAGATTATTTAATTGATTTAGGCCCAGGAGCAGGTATACATGGTGGTGAGATTGTTTGTGCTGGTACACCTGAACAGGTAAAATTATGTCCTGAGAGTGTTACTGGTGCTTTTTTGAGTCGAAGAATTACAATAGATGCTTCCCGTCAGCGGAGGATTCCTGATGGAAGATTTATCGAGGTTCTTGGTGCTACAGAAAATAATTTGAAAAATATTGATGTGCGGATTCCGCTTGGACTCTTTACTGTTATAACAGGAGTATCGGGTTCTGGTAAATCTTCGCTTCTTGAACAGATAATTTTTCCATGCCTCTCTAATCGGGTGAATAGAAGTAACCTAGATGAGGGTGCTTTTTCAGAGATTAAGGGGCATGAACTAATTGACAAGGTTATCAATATTGACCAATCGCCGATTGGGAGAACTCCTCGGTCTAACCCAGCGACATATGTTGGAGTGTTTACTCCGATTCGAGAGCTTTTCGCGCAGATGCCTGAATCACGGCTAAGAGGTTATGCAGCTGGTCGTTTCTCTTTCAATGTCAAAGGTGGTCGATGCGAGATCTGCGAGGGTGATGGAACTAAGAAGATTGAAATGCACTTTTTACCTGATGTCTATGTCACTTGTGAGTCTTGTAAAGGCAAGCGATATAACAAAGAGACATTAGAGGTTAGATTTAAGGGAAAAAACATAAATGATATCTTGCATATGAGTGTTGACGAGGCTTGTGAGTTCTTTGAAAATCAGCCAAAGATCCTGAATAAATTGCAGACCTTATCTGAGGTTGGTCTTGGATATATAAAATTAGGTCAATCTGCTTTGACACTTTCAGGCGGAGAGGCTCAACGAGTAAAGCTTTCGGCAGAGCTAGCAAAGCGAAGTACTGGGAAGACCTTTTATATAATTGATGAGCCTACTACTGGGTTACATTTTGCAGATGTTAAAAAACTGCTTGAAGTTCTACAGCTACTAGTTGATAAAGGAAATACTGTAGTTTTGATAGAGCATGATCTTGATGTGATTAAGCAGGCAGACTATGTTATTGATTTAGGACCTGATGGCGGAGATGCGGGTGGTTACCTTGTTTGTGAAGGAACTCCTGAGGAAGTGGCTAAAAGTGAAAAATCCTATACTGGAAAGTTTTTAAAGCAGGTTTTTGATTGTGAATAGATTTTATAATAAATTTTTTCTTTTATATATAATATTACTCTTCTCGATTGCTACCCCCATCTTTTCTCAAGATAATTCTAGCGAGCTTGAACAGCTTAAAGATACCTATGTTGTAGATATTGATACTGCCTCATATAATCAGTTAGTAGCGTGGTGTAAGGCTTTAGGCATTGATTATTCAGGTAATATCTCTGCCTTGAGGACACGTCTGAAGCGACACTATGAAGTCACAGGTGCTGCTTCTAGTAGCTCAGGATCTGATCAATTAGAGATAAAGCAGGCAGATGCGATAAACTACTATAAAATTCAGGAGATTGAAGAAGATTATATTGAATTAGTTGGAAATGTTGAGGTTGTTATGACTGAAGATTCAACTACACATACAATCTCTGCCGATGTTCTTATTTTTAATAAAAAGCAAAATTTATTGACTGCAATAGGTAATGTCGTATATAGAAAAAAGCTTGCTTCTGGTTCTGAAGATGTCTTTGTTAGTCAGGTAATGAGTTTTGATATACAAAATTGGACTGGAACAATCTTGAAGGGTGTCTCTCGACAAGAGAAGAAATTAGATGATGAAGAGGGCAAGGAGTACAGCGAGGTATTTTATTATAGTGGTGATCGAATTATCAAGGGTGAAGGTGAAAATTTAGTTCTTGAAAATGGATTGATCACATCGAGTAATCCTGAAAATCCTTATTATAGTATAAAAGCAGACAAAATTTGGGTTCTTGGACCTGGAGAGTGGGCGATAAAGAATGCTTTTTTAAGTGTAGGTGAAGTGCCTTTGATTCCTCTTCCATTTTTGTTAAAGTGGGGAGACCATCTATTTTTTAATCCTGTCTTTGGTGAAGATAGTGATAAGGGTATGTTTATTCAGACCACTACCTATCTATTAGGTGAAAAAGAAGAAGATCCAGATAATACCTTCTCATTTTTAGATCCAAGTTCTGGTGAAAGTGACAAGAAGAAGAAGCTAGATGGTTTTTTTCTTCGCCCATATGATGATGAGGAAGAGACAAAGGAGAAAAAAAACTCTTTGCTAGCTCAGTTTGAAAAAAATAAGGCTAAAATTAAGTTTTTGTTTGATTTCTATTCTGGTAAAGGATTTATGTTCGGTTTTTCAGGCGATTTGGGTAAGTTTGATATAGATATTACTCCAAAACCCAAAGAGGGAGAGTCCGAAGAGAAGAGTAGTAATACAAAGAAGAAAACATTGACTATTTCTCAGTTGAATTTTACTGCTGCTTTGGCTGCCTCTATGAATAGTAACTCCTTCTTCTACTACAACGATCCACTGCTTTTCGGTGATAGAGTCGTTTACTCTCCAATTTGGGAAAAATCTTTCTTTCTCAATCCAATTGCTGCGTTAATCCCTAATGATGACTCTACTGACTCTGAGGCTGTCCAGAATTTAAAGAACACAAATGTTGAGTTGCCATTTTTGTATTATTTCACAATAAATACAAAATTAAGTTATGAAAAATTCTCGACAGAGATAAATATTGATTATATCGCGGATAGGTTGATTTATAGCAATTTTTTTGAGAAGCGAAAAGAGAATTTCGATTTTAAACAAATTTTCGGACTTAGTGATGAATCTACGACATCTGATTTAAGCTTCAAGTCAACAACAGAGTGGTATATTAAGAACTCCTTTTCCTCTAATCTTATCACAAAGGAATTTTTTGCATATCCATATCTCTCTACGTTTAATTTAAGATCCTTTTCATTAATCATGAATTTTGATAGGTCTAAGATTTATACTAAGAGTTTTACTACATATACAGAGCCAAATGGTGCTCCTGCAGGTACTCAAACCCAGAGTATAAATTATTTAATGCCGAAAAATTTTGTTATTCCTATAGAATTTAACCTAGCTGGATCTATCTTTGATTTTGAGTATGGCAAAAATGGATTTGTTAATAATTTGGAAAATTTACAGCCTAAGAAAAAGAGTGAAGGCGAGGAAAAAGAAGAAGAAAAAAAAGAACCACTCCGTTATACTGAAGAAAATTATATGCGTCTGCCATGGGAGAGTCAATCCTCAGATGAAGAAGATAGTTCTGATGAAAATTCCGATTATATTAAACTTTCCGATCCGATAAAGGATGATCAGACAAAGAAGACTTTGCTTGAAAAGTATTTTACACAAAGATTGACATGGTCTTTGGATAATATGGTGTTGCGCTTGCAGGGTAACTATAATACAGATAGATGGATGACTCCGCAGGATATAGACTTTTCTCTTAAAGATTTTCAAACAATATTTTCTGGTAATTTTTCTTTAAAATATGATGGAGATCTTGGTAATGGTTTTTTTACATATAGCAATACTGTAAAACTTGTAGGAAGTTATCAGCATAGGATAGATTTGAGAGATTATGAGGGTAATAATTCCGATGGGGCTGAAGGATCTTATACTCAAGCGCAACTGGATGCTGAGAAAGAACAATTTTTTAAAGATCAGCTCAATGATAAAAAAGCTACAAAATTTGATTTAACAAATAATTTTACTTTTACTATGAAGCCTTTTAAGTTTTTTCCTTATGTGACAGATACTTTGATCTCTTATAGTATTGGTGCTACTTTAATAAAGTTTTCATTTAGTGAAATTCAGAATAAGTTTATTATAGAATCTCCGATAAATAATGAGCTATATGAATATGATCGAAGTTTATTTAGTACTCACAGGCTAAGTTTGAAGATTCCTTTTACAATTAAAGGTTTACCTCAGTATTATTTGAATACAGATTTTTTTACTTTTTCTTTAGGTCTTGATTCAAATCTACTTTTTAAATCCTTGAAGGGGGATATTAAGCCATCTTTTAGCTACGATGCAGGACCTGTAGATCAGAGTTTTACATTTACTTTCAGGAAAGACCTACTAAACTCTTCTTCTACGTATGACGCTTTAATTGATGATTATGAATTAGACCGTTTGCAGTCGTGGTATTTGAACGATTTAAGTCTATCTTCGAATGTTGAGTTATTTAATAATTACTTCTGTAGCTTTTTTATCGATGATTTAGATTCAAAACTGCTTAGGGACATAGTGAAGGTTTCAAATAAGATAGATTATAATTTCGTTACTGGAAAATTTTCTAATATAAAGACAGATTTGAGTTTTGATTTTATTGATTTAAAGACTTTTTTTCCTATGGAAAAATCTGAATATCTCTTGACATTAAAACAATCAGTTGGTTTTTCAAATAAAGAACTAGATACTTTGTATCCAGATTCTGCAAATTTTGAGATCTCACTCTGGAAATTTTCTTTGAGATTTGATGCTGTTCGCGATAATGACTATATCTATAATAAAGATTCTTTTAACTTTTCGCGAGATACTGATTCCGAAAAGAGGCTTCGAAGTAGTAAGCTTACAGTAAAGTTTAAATATGATTATGTCTCTCCTCCTTTTTGGGAAGATAGAATCAGACTAGGTTTTGGGATTGATACAAGTTACTCTAGTGATTTTTTAAATATCTTATCGAGTTCTCTCAGTTTTAAGTTTAAGTTTAAGTTTTCTTTATTTAATTATCTAGATGTTTTTATCGAGTCGTGGTCTCAGAATAATGTTCCATATCTGTATACAAAAAGTGGTGCCGATAAGGTTTCTGAATTAGCGGAGCAGCCTATTGAGGCTCGGGGATTTTTTGAGGATCTATTTCTCTCTATGTCTTTTGATCAAAATGATAGAAAAAGAGCTTATTTTAAACTTATGTCTATTAAGCTTGGTTTTGTTCATTACTTTGATGATTGGAATTTGAATTTCGTCTATGTTGCTGAGCCATACCCTGAGCCAGGATCTGATGAAACAAAGTGGAGTAGGAGTTTTGCGTTTTATATAACATGGAAGGGTATTAAACCTATTAAATCGAAGATATCATATCAAACTACTGGTGATACTGATAAGAAAATTTATATAGAGTAATAAAGTACTTGACAATTGGAGAATATAAACTTAAATTTTTTTGAGGTGGTTTTGCGTAAACAACATTTTGTTATAAAATTAGAAAATCAAGAATTATTGCAAGAGTTATGCGGTGAGAATGATTGTAATATTGATAAGCTAGAGGCCTTATTTGAATCGAAGGTAATTTCGTATGGAAATGAGATTATTATTGAGACTGATAATCAGCAAAAGCAAGCATTATTCAAGATTCTTATTGATAAGATTGACAATTTATTGATTTTAGGTAAGCATATAGATAGTGATGTTATTCAAGAGGTCTTTGATCTTGTAATAAAAAGCAGTGATTATCAGAAGACTAAGATTATGAATAACTTTATAGATGTGGGAAAGTATGGGAAAATTTTTCCTAAGAATCTCTCTCAGTCTGAATATATTGAGGCAATGAATAAATTCAGTCTAGTATTTGGTATTGGTCCTGCAGGAACTGGAAAGACTTTTTTAGCTGTTGCACACGCTATAAGCTTGATACAGCAGAAGCGATTTAAAAAGTTGGTTATTACAAGGCCTGTTGTTGAAAGTGGGGAAAATTTGGGATTTTTACCTGGGGATTTGAACCAGAAGATAGACCCATACCTGAGACCTGTGTATGATGTCTTAGATCTGCTTCTTTCAAAAGAGGAGGCTGCTAAGTTTGAAGAGAGGAAGGTTATTGAGGCAGCTCCATTAGCATATATGCGTGGAAGAAATTTAAATGACTGTTATGTGATTTTAGATGAGGCTCAGAATGTGACGAAGTCTCAGATGAAGATGTTTTTGACTAGATTGGGCGAAAATTCCATGACAGTTGTAACGGGAGATCCCTCTCAGATTGATTTAAAAAAATCCTCTGAATCAGGATTAGTTGAGGTAATGAGGTTTTTAGGAGATATTGATCTTATAAGCTTCCATTATTTTTCTGAAAGTGATGTAATAAGGAGTAAGCTGGTTAGGCAAATTGTTGATGCTTATGAAAGAAATGCCAAAATTATTTAAAGGTTTTTTTATAAAAAAATATGAAAACTTTATTTCATTGTCAACTAAGGATAGGGTAGTTCTAAGTTTATACTATATATTCTTTTTGTTGGCAGTAGTTTTTTTGATTGTGTATAATTCTCTTAATTTTAGACACAATATGTCCACAACAGATTTGTTTAAGGTTGGGTATAGAGCTCCAGCGAAATTTGAAATTTCCAGAGATTTTGAATTTTTTGATAAAGACCTTACAGATCAAAGAAAAAAAGATGCACTTGATAAAGTAGAACCTATCTTTGTCTTTAGAGAGGATAAGCGTCAGGAGATGATTGCTGACTTTAGGCAATTTGCGGATTTTATTCTTCCACTTGCTTCAGAAGATTTAGCTGATGATGTCTATCTATCAAGAGCTAGTCGGAGATTGAATAGCCGGCAAGTTGAGATTGTCCCGCAGCAGGATCTTATCTATTTAAATACTCTAAGTACTCGACAGCTAGATGATTTTTTGAAGACTATTGAGTCGAATATTGATAAAGTCTCAAATATTCCTTTAGTCAATGATGATAGAATTTTACAACGATTCACAACTTCGAATATCTCTATTTATAAAAGGAATAGTGGAAATGTCGAAAGATTCTTTATTGATATGTCTAAGCACTCTCAAGGCAGTAATATTGATTCTGAGATAAATAAGGTTATCGCCTCGTTAGGTTCGTTGCGGTTTTCTAAAGATATTATTTTTAATTTTACAAAGGCCTTTATTGTTGCTAATACTTTTTTCAGCGATGACGAGACCAAGAAGGCTAAGGATTCTGCAATGGCTGAGGTTGTTGAGGAGAAGAAATTTTTTCCTGCTGATACTGTTATTGTTAATGAGAATGAGATAGTTACCGAGCGGCATAGGCAGGTTATTGATTCTTACAATAAATTTCTTGTTGGTCAGGCTAATTTAATAAATGTTCTTGGGTTAATTTTTGCAGCTGTGTTGATAGGTGTTTCACTAAAGCTTATTTTTCGACCCTCTTTGCTGAAGGTTCGCTTGAAGATCTCTGATAGGATTATTCTTCTTTTTTCCGGATATCTCATTTTAATTCCTGCTGTAATTACTTCTCATTACGGTCTTGCTGCGCCATGGATGCAGTCTGTATACTTTATTCCATTTATCATAAGTGTTCTGCTCGTTACAATCTTGATAAACTCGCTTTCGGCAATATTCTTTATAATTATTTTGGCATTAGTTAATCTTATTTTTCTTGGAGTAAATGATACTTTCTTGATTTACATGATCTATATTGGTGTTGTCTCTGCTATCTTTGCTGGTGGTGTAGAGAGTCCTACGCAATTAATGAAGGTTATGGTGAAGATATTAATTGCATCTCTTAGTTATGTCATTATTTTAAGCTTTTTTGAGAATTTAGCGCCACTGAAGATTCTTATTCTCTGCGCTATAATCACCTTGAATGTCTTTGCTAGTGTCTTGATGACTATGGGGTTTGTCCATTTCTTAGAGATTATCTTTAACCTAGCAACTCCGTTTAGGTTGATGGAGCTTGCAAATACTAATCTTCCGATTTTTAAGCAGATGTTTACCCTCGCACCTGGAACATATTCACATAGCATGCATGTGGCTCACCTTGCCGAGTCTGGGTGTCGGGAGATTGGTGCTAATGGCTTATTGGCGAGAGTTGGTAGTTATTACCATGATATTGGAAAGATTGATCAGGCTGAATATTTTGTTGAGAATCAGAATTTGTCGAACAAACATGATGATTTGAGGCCAGAGTTGTCTGTTGCAGTTATCAAATCTCATGTTAAGAAAGGTGTAGAGAAGGCTAAAGAGATTAAGTTGCCTGATGAGGTTATCGATATTATTGAACAACACCATGGGAATGGAATTATCTTGTATTTCTATGCTAGAGCAATAAATGGATTAGACAAGGATAAGAATACAATCTTGAGTGATGATTATCGTTATAAGACTCCTCTTCCTCAATCTCGTGAGGCTGCAGTAGTTATGCTTGCAGATTGTGTAGAGGCTGCATCTCGTACATTGAAAAATCCTACAATTAGCCAGCTGGAAAAATTTGTCTGGAAGATTATGACTGATAAATTTGATAATATGCAGCTGAGTGAGACAGCTATAAATTTTAAAGAGCTTGAGGCGGTAAAAAATGTCTTTGTTAAGATTTTAGCCGGAAATATGCATTCTAGGATTGCATATCCAGAGGAGACAAAGGGTGAATAGTATTGATGTATCTTTTATCGACTATGAAGAGGATTTTTATTCAGAAGAAGAGATCCAGAAACTTTCTGAAAAAGTCCTTAGACAATTAGGAATTGATAACTGGGAGCTTTCGATTTTGATTACAAGTTCTGCATACATTCAGGAGTTGAATAAAAATTATCGAGGGATTGATGCAGCAACTGATGTCCTCTCTTTTGAGCAGGAGAGGTTTTTTTCTTCGGATATATATTATGCTGGGGATCTAGTTCTTTCTCCAGCAGAAATTAAACAAAATACTGTTGAATTTGGTGTAGAATTTGATGACGAGTTTTTGAGATTGTTAATTCATGGAATTCTTCATCTGTCTGGGATGTCTCATAAAGGATATGAACCAGATCAAGAGATGTTGATAAAGCAAGAAGAAATTTTAACTAAAATTAAGGGGAATATTTAATAGAATGGGTTTTTTAAAAAGCATTTTTACAAAAAAATCTGATAGTGACGAGAATTTTCGTAATTTGAATGAGTCTAAGAGAGACATGATAGCTGGTGTCTATGAACTTGCTACTACGGTGGTAAAAGAGGTTATGGTTCCTCGTATTGATGTTACATTTGTGAATATCGATACTGAATTTGATGATCTAGTTAATACAATCGTGGAGTGCGGTTATTCTAGATTTCCAGTATTTGAGGATACAATCGATAATGTCATTGGAATTTTATATGTAAAAGATTTGTTGAAGTATGTTATCCAGGGACAGAGCATTGATTTGAGAAGTATACTCAGAAAGCCTTATTTTGTACCAGAAAGTAAGAGGATTGACTCTTTGCTTGCTGAGTTCAAAGCCAGGAGAGTTCATATCGCGATCTCTGTTGATGAATATGGTGGAACATCAGGGATTGTCTGCCTTGAAGATATTATCGAAGAGATTGTCGGCGATATTATGGATGAATTTGATAATGAGATGGATGAAATTTTACAGCTTCAAGACAATGTTTTTCTTTGCGATTCACGTGTAAGTATTGAAGATTTAAATAAATTTGTAAAGATTTCTTTGCCCGAAGAGGAGTTTGATACGCTTGGCGGGTTTGTCTTTGATCTTTTTGGGAAGATTCCAGTAAAATTTGAGAAGGTAAACTATAAAAATATTGATTTTATTATTCAGAAAATGGATAATCATAAAATATCAACAATAAAAGTAGTGGTGAATGGTTAAAAAATGGTTGTTTTCAACATTTCTTGTTTTTATACTCGTTAATATTTCTGCGCAGACAATGAGCCCGGTAGAGTTGTATAACCAGGGCGCATTACTCGAGGCTGATGGCGACCTATACAAGGCATACGACTTTTATCAGAGATCTTTGCAGCTAAATCCTTATTATATTGAACCACTTCTTGGTCTTACTGTGATTTTGTTTAAGATGCAGCAGTATGATCAAGCCCTTGAGTTTGTTGATAGAGCAATTGCTTTAGATCCTAATGATTGTGAGATTGAGAACCTTAAAGCGAGAATTCTGATCGGGCTAGGTCAATTCAGTGATGCAGAGCAGCTTTTTGAAAAAGTTCTGAGTGATAATCCCAATAATCTACATGCGAGGCTAGGTCTTGCTGATCTTCAAGCAATCTATGGATCCTATTCTAGTGCTATAAACTCTTATAACTCAATTTTAAATGCTTATCCAGAAAATGCTAGAGCACTGATGGCTATAATCCTTGTATATGACAATATTAAAAATTTTCAGGAAGCTGATCGCTACATAAAAAGAGCAATTGCTGCCTATCCTAATAATAGTTATATAAGAATGCTTGCAGCAAGGCATTATCGAACAAATGGAAGTTATCTTATCGCAGAAAATCAAGCAAAGTTTGCTTTAAAAATTTCTCAGAATAAGGTTGAGCCTGTTCTTTTACTCTCTAAGATCTATCTTGAACAAGGTTTGTATTATCAGGCATTGGAGTTGTTACTTAGTTATGAGACTATTGAAGATTTAGATATTTTATATTTAACTGCTTATGTCTATGGGAAGTTAGAGAATTATTCAAAGGCTGTTCTATATTATAAGAAAGTCTTAGCTTTAAATCCGGGTGATGAGATATCCAGAATCATGTTAGAAGAGACTGTTAGGCTTCATACCGATTTTAGCTCTGAGCCACGGAACGAACTTGCTAATTACCATTTCAAACTTGCAAAAGAGTTTCAAGAGCGAAGTTTTTATCAGAAATCTTTTATTGCAAATAGAAGAGGTCTCTCTCTTTTGCCTAATTCTCGATTGGGAATTGAAGGATTAGCTACCTATTACAATGTAAATAATTATTTCTCGAGGTATTACCAGAAGATAATTGATTTGAATGCAATAGATCCTGAGAATATTCATTATAAGGATATTCTTGAGATATATGAGCCAAGAGTCAAGAATTTTGTCTCAACTAGATGGAATATAGATCAGTTCTTGTTAAATAGAGATAGTGTTCGGGTTAGCATGTTTTTTATAATAAAAAAATTAGATGATTCGCCACACTTTGATTCAAGTTCGCTACTTTTAGAGTATTTTAGACATGTCTTTACAGGCTATGAAGGTGCTAAAATTGTAAATAGTGTTCATTCTGTTTCAGATTATTCTGAGGCCTTGAGATTAGCGCAAGAGGGTGGGTCTGAGTATTTTTTCATATTAGACTTTTCTGAAGATAAAAGAGTCTTTTATTCTAGTATGGATATTTATTTCTCTTCAAGTGGCATCTTACTGAAATCTCTTGTGACCTCTTCTGCTGGTAATAACAGGGTTATTGACTCTTTCAGCATCTTAACTAGGGATTTTTTCTCTTTGATGCCGGTTAGAGGATCTATCTTGAGTGTTAACTTTGAGAAGGCCTTGATAAATCTCGGTAAGGTTGATGGGCTTAAAGTTGGTGATAAGTTAAATATTATACGGCGTGATTCCTTGTCGTTGAAGGGTCGGGGCTTTGATTTTGATTATCCAGAGGAAGCCTTAGTTGGTGAGCTAGAAATTATTGCTGTCGATGATTTAGTTGCTGAGGCAAGAATTATTAAGAAGTTACACTATGATTTTGTAAATGAGCGAGATTTTGTTATTTTGGAAAAAGAGGCAAAAGATCCAGCTTCTGCGTCTGTAAAGCGGCAGACAAATTCAAATTTTTTAAAAGATATCCTAAAAATTTATTAAAATGTCAAATTTTGACTTTTTTCTGCTGTATACTAATCTTAGGAGGCTTTATGGATTTTTGTGCAATTGATTTTGAGACAGCAAATTATCAGCGAGATTCTGCTTGCTCTGTAGGAATAGTTAAGGTTGTGGATGGGCAGATTGTGGAGACATTTTACTCTTTGATTAATCAAAAAGATCTCTACTTTGTCCCCAAGTTTATAGACATTCATGGCATTTATCCTCGTGATACTGCAAATTCGCCTAGTTTTGCTCAACTTTGGCCAGAAATGCAATCTTTTATTGGCTCTTATCCATTGGTTGCCCATAATTCTGGGTTTGATATGGGCGTCTTAGCTGCGATGCTGAAGCAAAGCTCAATCGATTGGGTCTTGCCGAAATCATTCTGTACATGCAAAGGTGCAAGAAGGACATGGCCTTTTTTGCATAAATACGGATTGTCAGTAGTCTCAAACTACCTGAAGATAGATTTAGACCACCACAATGCATTATCAGATGCTCAAGCTGCTGCATTGATTATGTTGGAGATTTTAAAAGAGAGAGGGGGAAACTTAGATGGTATTAGCTAGTTTGTATGATTTAAAAAAATATAGAAGTTTGATAAAAAATTTCGATTATCTGCAAGGTGTTTTGTCTAAGACAGATTTTGAAGCTATTGAGAAAGGCAAACATGAATTAGATTTTGGCATGTTTTTTATTGTTAGCGAGTATCAGACAAAATCTGCATCAGAATCTTTGCTTGAATTTCATAAGAAGTATATAGATCTTCAGTTTATTGTTGAGGGCAAGGAGAATATTGGATATGAGCCTATTCTTTCAGATCATCTTGATGAGTATGAGTACAACTCCGATGATGACATCGCCTTTACTCAGCAGCCTGGCTCTTTTGTCACCTTAAATGAGGATGATTTTGCATTGTTTTTCCCTCATGATGGACATGCACCGTGCCTTCATTCTGATAGTAACCCAAGATTTGTTAGGAAGGTTGTATTTAAACTGCCTGTTTGATTTCAAAAAAAGTCTTTAATTTCCTGATATTATGTAATATAATTTAGCATAGTAGAGGTTTTTATGAGCAGTTTGCCAGTTACAGATCCAGTTTTGATTTTCTCGATAGTATTGATTTCAGTTCTTGTTGCACCATTGTTGGCTGAGAAGTTGAGACTTCCAGGTATTATTGGACTTATCGTTTTTGGAATAGTTCTTGGTCCACATGTTAGTAAGGTCTTAGAGAAGGATCAGGCAATTGAACTTCTAGGGAAAATTGGACTTCTCCACATCATGTTTCTTGCAGGGCTGGAGATAAATCTCGAAGAGGTTAAAAAATCGAAGCATCACAGTGTTCTCTTTGGTCTTTTGACCTTTTTCATTCCTCTTCTCTTAGGAACTTTGGCTGGATTGTATATCCTAAATTTGAACCTGCTTGCTTCAATTTTGCTAGCTAGTATGTTCTCTTCTCATACATTGTTAACCTTTCCAATTGTCAGTAAATTAGGTCTGACTAAGAAACCCTCAGTTACTGCGACAATTGGTGGAACCATTATAACTGACACTATGGCGATGATAGTACTTGCTGTGATAATAGCGATGCAGGGCGGTGAGGTTGGTCCTATCTTTTGGGTAAAATTGAGTGTTTTTTCTCTGTTGTATGTTGCAGTAGTTGTGATTTTGTTGCCGAAGCTGACATTTTGGTTTTTTAAGAATTTTTTCTCTGATTCTGGCGCTGAGGATTATGTCTTTGTTATAACTGCCTTATTTGTCTCTGCTTATTTCTCTCATCTAGTTGGGCTTGAACCAATTATTGGTGCGTTTCTTGCTGGATTAACCTTGAATCCATTAATTCCCGAGAAGAGTGTGCTGATGAATAGGATTAAGTTTGTAGCTGACTCGCTTTTTATTCCATTTTTCCTTCTCTCAGTTGGAATGCTTATAGATCCTCTGCTGGTTTTTACAGATAAAGAATCAATTATAGTTGCTGTTACAATGATTGCGGCAGCCTTATCCTCTAAATTTTTTGCAGCAATTATCTTTGGTAAGTTAACAAAATTTTCAAGATATGATATTGGACTTATCTTTGGATTAAGTGTTAATCAAGCTGCTGCCACACTTGCAGCTGTCCTTGTCGGATATGATGTTGGAATATTCAAGGAACCAGTTCTTGCTGGTACAGTTATGATGATAATTGTTACAAGTTTCTTAGGTTCTATTTTAACTCAACGCTTTTCTATAAAAATAGTGAAACATGATGAAGCTAATCAAGATTCTGTAAAAAAAGGTGATGTAGAGAGAATTCTTGTTCCGCTTTCTAATCCCAACAATATAAATTCTCTTATGGACCTTGCATTTCTTTTGCAGCCTAAGGCTAGCCAAGAGCCAATCTATCCTCTTCATATTGCTCTAGAAAATGAAAACGTTGAGCAAAATGTAATATTTGGAGAAAATGTCCTGACTAAGGCTGGTGCGAGAGCAAATGCTGTCCAAAAGAGAGTCTTGCCTTTGAACAAAATCGACAGTAATGTTCTATCTGCAATTTTAAAGACAGTTAATGAGCAGCGGATTTCCAAGATCATAATGGGAGTTAGTCCTAGAGGGAAGTTTGCTAGTTCTTTTTTCAATAATGTCTCTGAACAGTTGATAAAATATTGCGACAAGATGGTCTTTATCTCAAAGTATGAGAAGCCGTTTAGTCTGATGAACCGAGTTATTTTAATTGTGCCTCCCTACATCTACAAGCAGAATGGGTTTTTGAATACTGTTAATTCTTTGAAAAAATTGGGATCTGAGCTCTCTGTGGAATGGTTTATCGTCTCTGAGGAAGATACCTTCCAGGAGATCAAAACCCTTTTTACTTCGCAGAAGGCTGAGCCAAAGCACCATTATGTTAGGAGTTGGAAAAATATAGAGAAAGAGTTAACACCAATTGTGAAGGGGTCGGATTTGATTATTCCTCTGTTAGCTCGGCGCGGTCATTTGTCGTGGAGGCTTCACTTTGAGCAGATGCCTGCAATGCTTTACAAGTCTTTTGAAGAGAATAATGTCCTAGTTGTATATCCATTGTATAGCCAAGATGAAAAATTTGAATCTGCAGTTGAGGTCTCTGAAACATTGATAGAGGATTTGAGATTGTTGGAGTTAGTTCCTCCTGAAAATTTCTTTTTTAATTCCGCAGATAGCAATTTTGTTTCAGTATTTAAGTCTTTATTGGAGAAGGTTCGTTTTGGTTTCACGCACGAGATAGTTCAAGAGATTGTTGAGGTTACAAATGATTTTCCAATTGAACTTAGCAAGGATATTGTCTTAATTCATACACGAACTGATTTGGTTCAGGAGTATAATCTATTTGTTGTTATAAATCGGGAAGGTTTTCTTATTGAAAAAATTGAAAATCCCCATCGCTTGGTGATTATTTTGCTTTCGCCAAAATCTCAGAGTACCCAGAGCCATCTCAATATGCTATCTCAAATCTCACGTATGGTTCTTATGGAACGTTACGTAGAGTCTGTAATCGAGGCAGATAATTATAGTGATTTTAGAAAAAGATTAGAATAAGATTAGAAAATAAAAGAGTGCATATCGTTTTTCTCATAATTTTTTTAACAAAAAACTCATAAATCTCTAACATTTCTCTTGTCTACGACAGAAAATGGGGTATAATTTATTGGGAGATTTTTAATGAAAAAGATAATGTTCGCTTTTTTAACCATGGTTATATTTTTTTCTGGATGCCAAAAAGATATTGATGCTCCAGTTGTAAGTAAGAAACAAGTTTCTGTTGTTATTGATAGCGCAGATAGTTGCTTGATTTCGTGGGAAGCTGCTACAGATTCAGTTACAGTTCAGGATAATTTATTGTACAAAGCAGTCTTGACTGATTCTAATTCTTTGAGTGTTGATGAGTTAGACAGTGTTAGTGCAAGCCAGCTTTTGCTTGATTGGAAGGTCGCTACCTTGTCTGCAGTTGCAAAGGGATTAGATGCTAAGAATATCTATTATATTCATGTCTTTGTAAAAGATGAGGCTGGAAATATTTCTACATATACATCAAGACAGGTTAGGTTAAATGATAAGCCTCCTGTTGTCGGAAGCGCTGGAATTGTTGTTGCTAGTGCGATTGATTATTCGTCTTTAACCTTGTCTTGGGAGCCTGCTAGTGATGGCGAGACTCTTCCTGCGAATTTAAAGTATAAAATTTTAAAGTCTACTCTGTATTATGAAAATATAGATGAAATAAAGAATTTAGAGGATGTAGTTCTCTCGTGGAGTGATGGAATTGACCATTATTCAGTTTCTGGATTAAATTCTGACACACTTTATTATTTCTATATTCTTGTGAAAGATGAAGCAGAAAATCTTGCAATCTATGTTCCATGTCCTGCTACTACTAAGAATAAAGCACCAGTCGCAGGTACCACTACCATAAAGAATCTTGTGGATAATTCCTTAACCCTAGAGTGGTCTTTAGCAAGTGACGACTCTTCTGCGCAAGAGCTTGTGTATAAGGTTGTAAAATCATTTTTTAGCATTACATCTGTGGAATTGGCTAATTCTGCTGACGAAGTTCTTGGTTGGACTGCAAATAAGAGCTCTCTTGATATTTCAGGATTGGAATATGATCAAGAGATTTATTTAAATGTTCTTGTTAGAGATCGAAGAGGAGAGATTGCCCTTTATTCACAATCCTCGGTTCGTATCGAGAGTGGCGCACCAGTTGCTGGTGCTGGCGGAGAGATTACTTCGTCTAATTTAACTGGTAGTTCAGTTACGATTGGATGGAAGAGTGCTTCTAGTGATTCCTATAGCTCCAATCAGCTGGCATATAAGATTGTCTTTTCTTCTTCGCCAATAAGTAGTGTCGCGGTTGCTGAGGGATTAGAGAGAGGTAATATCTTATCTGATTGGACTCTTAATTCAGGAGACATTGTTGATTTTTCTTTTGATATTAGTGGCTTAGATTATGGTACAAAGTACTTTTTTAATATAATAGTAAAAGACCCGGCTGATATTAAGGCCTTATACTCTCAGCTAGAGGTTATCACAGTCGATAATCCTCCTGTTGTAGGAAATTCTGGAATTATAACATCTTCAGATATAACAGCTGATTCTGTTAAGTTATCTTGGGCATTAGCATCTGATTTAGAGTTAGATGATGCTGAATTGGAATATAAGTTGGTAAAATCTGCTACCCCTATCGAGGATATAGATCAGGCAAATAGCTTTTCTGGTGATAATCTAGTTTTTGATTGGAGTAAAAATATTTCTGAAGCAATTGTTGCCCATCTTAGCTCTAATACCACTTATTATTTCAATGTGCTTGTCAGAGATGATTCTGCTAACTATGCACTCTATTCTGGAATTTCTGAAATTACCAAAGATACTGCTCCAGTTCCTGGAAACTCTGGTGTGTTGACTAGTTCTGAAGTGGCAAGTGGTTCATTTGTATTGAATTGGAGCCTTGCAATCGATGATGTAACTTCTCAAGAGGATCTCCAGTACAAGGTAGTCATCTCGTCGACACCGACACTCGACACTGTTGAGGCAATTGATGATATAGAGACTATTGAGGATGGTTTGATCCTATATTGGGAAGATAATGAACTTCTTACTATAGATGGGCAGAATGCCTCCTTGATAATTTCAAATTTAAGATACAATACAACGTATTATTTAAACGTAATGGTTAAGGATATTAATTCAAATAAGGGGCTGTATCATCAGCTTTCAGTTACAACTGAAAATGTCGATGACCTTACTGCTCCAGATGTAACCTCTGCTGAAATCTTTTTACAGTCGGTGGATACCTCTTCTGCTAGTATTTCATGGTCAAAGGCTACTGATGATTATACCTGGCAGGATGATTTAGAGTATAAAGCAGTTTACTCGTTGGATCCAATTGGTAGTCTCGAGATTGCTCAATCTCTTCCAGCTGAAAGTACTCTTGTTGACTGGGCAAAAGGAGTATCTCAGGCTTCAGTATCAGGGCTAACAAGTCCAAATTACTATTTTAATGTTCTTGTTAGAGATGAAAAAGGGAATATTGCATTGTATAACCAGTTAGCTGTTTCTACGCAGGTAGAGTATGCTTTTAATGCGTGGGAAATTGATACTTTTACAAGTGTATTTTCAACTGGTCATAAGAATAATTTAGGACCAAAGTTAGGAGTGAAGGGTGATCCTAAGACTTCTATTGTTATAACATATGTAACAAAAGAAGTTAAGACTGAAGCTACTTTATATTTTGGAGATGACCCTAGTAATCTGCAATATGTCTATCCTTCTCTTAAGCAATGCGAGGTTCATCATGTAGAAATCTCTGGACTTAAAGCAGATACAGAGTATTATTACTCATTGAGTATTGATACTGAGAGTTATATTGATTCTCAGAGGACAAAATATCGAGCTAATAATGTTCTAAGTTTTAAGACTGCGCCTGAGTCAGAGATTGGTCATTCTATCTTAGTTCTTGGTGATCAGCAACCTAAGGATACTGGTACTATTGAAATGAACAGTGTTGTCGCTCGTGCGCTACGAGAACGAATAGATCAAGATGATATTCGATTAGTTGCACAAGTCGGAGATGTCTGCAATATGACCCCAACTCAGAATGCACGAGACTGGGAGTATACTTTATCAGTTTTACCAATTTTTTCTTCCAAAGTCCCTCAGATGTCAGTAATTGGTAATCACGATGGTTCAGATCCTTACCAGTATAAGACTATCTTTCAATATAATTATCCTTCAGAGATCTCAATAAGTGATGATCACGCATACCACTCAATGGATTTTGGTAAGGCTCATTTAATTTTTATAGATTCAAATGGAACCCTTACTAGCTATGATGGTATTATGGAGAATCAGCAGAAAGCATGGATTGAGCAGGATATCCAGTCAGCCATTGCACGGGGGCAGGAGTGGATTTTTATGTATTTTCATTTAGCTATGCTTTGTAATGGAGCAGATCCTGATATGGGTATGAAATCAAGTAGTGGCGGCAAGGGTCAGGCAGACTTGCAAGAGTATATAATTCCATTAGCTACGAAGTATAAGATTGATGCAATTTTTTGGGGACATGACCATCTTTATGAGCACTGGCAGTATGAATACGGTGCAAACGGATATTTTTTCAAAAATGATACTGAGAGAATAGTTGCTGAATCTCCTATTATGATGTTTGAGACTGGCGGTGGTGGTGCAGTTAGTGAGTGGTCTTGGTCTGGTATTCGTGCAGATAATAAAGATGAGACAAAACAGTGGTATAATACTGCATCTTCGTCTGTTGTTTCAGTTGAGGCAAGACAGAACTCCTGGAACACATCTAAGTACTTTGCTGCAACAGATTCCTCCTATTTTGGAACTACATTTAATTGGATTTCTGATTGGGGTAAGGCTGGTTATTCGGAAAGTCAGTTTTATTATCATTTCCCATTTGAGTTAGATAATATGGGGAATGTTGTCTATGAAGATGGGAAAAAGAAATATTCGACAAATGATGGTATATCTTACTCCACTGACAATCAGTGGTATGGTTACCAGTATGGAGAGACTACTCCGCAGTATATGGAAATTCATTTTAACCCTGATGGAACTGCAACTATAACTGCGAGATATCCAAATCATAAGATTCTCGGAGATCGACCTGGGGTTCTACCTCCAGAGGCGAAGCAGGAATTTGTGATACAAAAGAAGAGTAGATAAAAGATATAAATTAAGATAAAAGGCTATTGTTTCTATTAAAAGAAACAATAGCCTTTTTAATTTCCAACTGATCCGATTCTTGCAAAACTATAAATTTATTCAGTCTATTGACGAGTTTCTTCTATATGGGTAAAAATTAGGTAAAAAAAATTGAAATTTTAAATCTTTGCAAGAAAAGTATCAGTTGATTCTAAAACGTAGGTTAAGCTCAAACGGATTCGCTGTCCCAGGATATTTTCTTCCTTTTTTCTTATATGTCTGAAAGCTATTATTATATTTAATTGTTTTATCTTCGTTCTGCTTTAACTCAAACTCATAGTAAAAAAACTGATTATTAAGAAATTTAATAGGATTTTTTTCAACAAAGACAATATCGCAATAGAAAGAGTCGTCATAGACTCCTATCGTTATCTCTTTCTCTGTTCTAAAGCCTTCAGATCTAAACGGAGTATAGAATCTGTAGAATACAGTGCCTTTTTTAATAAAAGCTGAAAAATCAGTAACCTTATTTGGTCTAATCAATCTGCCTCCATCAGTTATATAGAGAAAAAAGTTATATTCGACTAGATTGTAGAAGGCATCAACATAGATCTTTTCAAGCTCATCCTTGTCAAATTTCTTATCACTGTTTGAGTCGAAGTCTGCAATTAGACTTGCCGAATACATTGGGTCAAAGCTCCACTCAACCCAGAATCCATCTATCCCAGACCTATTAAAGTTTATCTCGAGAGAAGTCTCCATGAATATGTGAGGATGTGAGAATCCTCGCACAGCCACAAGTAAGAATGTAATTATAAAAAGTTTAATTTTTCCTGAGTTTTTCATGAGATCTCCTAGAGAAATTATATTCCAATCTTATTCTAAAGTAAATATCCAAAATCTTAATTACTTGTATTCTGTGACTCTTTTTGTGAAGAATTCTATTATAATAAATATTGAGATTACTACAGATATGATAATATAGAAGGATTGAAAACTTATCTTTTCTGTTAGGATTGTAGTTGCAGATCCAGTAATGAAGCCTAAAGAGATTATAAACTCGTGCATTGATGTAGCCCTTCGCGTGTTACGACTGTTGTTGATTGTATAGAATTGATTTGAAGTGTATACAAATCCATAGACAAGCCCAGTTAATATAGTTGAAATCGACAAAATCAACATTGGAAATCTAAAATTCTCTGAAAAAGGAATCAACAACAGTGCGGGAACCAACAGAAATTGACTTAGGATTAGCAATCTTTTTTTACCATGCCATGCAGTAAATTTTTCCAGTAGAAAAAAAGCCAAGACAGTCGCAAAATTTATTAATGTGTTGATTAGCCCATAGTCTTTTTCGCTTTTTCCTAATTTTTCAGTCATGAATACTGATAGGTTTGTCTTGTAGCAGATGAATATAAGAGCAAGTAAAAAAAGACTGATTCTTGAGATAATCTTAATATTATCTTGCTTTGTCGTTGGTTGTGTAATTTCGCGCTTATTAACTATTTTTGCAGAGGTATCGCTTTTTTCAAGGATAAGAAGAGAGACTATAATATAGAGAGTTCCGATGATTGCTGTTGTTAAAATGTAACTTTTTTCAAGAAGAAGACCTCCCAAAAACGGTACAATGAAAAAAGTCAGTGACCAGCTGTAGTTGTAAAGCGTAATCTGCTTTGCTAAAGCCTTGTCCGTGTATCCGCTAGTCACCTTGTTCATCATGACAGGGAAAAACTGTGATTGGAGCAATCCCATTATCGACATAATTAGTATGAGCAGATATTTTAAGTTAGTTGCATCTTCAGCTTTTAATATGAAGATTATTGAAAATGTAGCGAGCCCAGCAATCATGCAGGCTGCCGCAGTTATATATGTAGCATATCTCGTAATCTTTTCCGAGGATATTAAGCATCCGATTCCGTAGAAGGTGAAGAAGAATCCGATTGAGAGTGCGATCAATAGCTCGCTGCCCCCAATTCTAATTGCAAAGAAAGGTACTACCGTAACTAACATGTTAGCTGTTAAAGAATATAATGCTACCGCAAGCAAAGGTCTAATTTTTCTGTTCATAAGATCTCCATCTTTGAGATTGGTATATCATAAAGCAGAAAAAAATGTAAGTGGTTCTTTTAATAAAAAAATATTATTTTTTGGGTATTTTTTTGATTTTAGAGATAATAGAGATTATAATTAAAATGTAGGTTGAAAGATGGGGGGAGCTATGACAAATATTTATCAAATGGACAGCAAGGTTAAATACGAGAAGGAGTTGTTAAATTTTGAGAAAAAATTTGATTATTGCAACATGGTTGGTGATTTTGAGAATGCACTTGGGTGTCTTAAAAATATTGGTACTTGCTACTATTATTTGGGTAAGCCCTCATCAGCGATAGATTATTTTGATATGGTCGCAGATGCTAGCGATAGAAGTGGAGACTATATTGGGATGATCGAGGCCTTAGAGAGTGCAGCAGAGACTTTGATTCGCAGTTATAATGATTATGATATCGGTATTGAAAAATATCGTGAAGTTGTTGAGATTGCTAAATCTCACGATCTGAAGGTTGATGAGGCTTGGGCGCAGTTTAAAATGGCACGTCATCTACTTAGAATTGGAAAATTTTTAGATGCCCATATCTATTTAGTACAGGCAAAGAAAAATTGGTTGGAGGCTGGATATGAAAATATTAGCTTAGTTCTGCCTTTTTTGATGGAGTATTATCTTTTGAACGATGAGCTTTCGGAATTAGAAGATACTTTTGTGGAGTATTTGCATGTAGTTGATAGATTTGGGCATGATAATTCTAGTGGTTATGGTTATATAGTCTTTGCAAAAGCCCTATATTTTGATTCAATTGATATTTTTCTTGATAACGCTAATATCGCGACAATACATGAGAAGACAGGCCTTAAGTTTAAGTATATGGATTTTTTGAAGCGAGGAATTTCGATTGCAAAAAGCTCTAACAATCTTGATACTGTTATCTATGCATATTGTCAGGCTGCTATAATATTGAACGGACAGAACCATTTAGCAAGATCTAGGGCTTTCTTGAAAAAAGCTAAATCAATAGATCAACAAAATAGATACAATTCGTTGGTGTTAAGAAACACCTTAAAGCTCTTGGGGGAGGGCATTTAAAAATCTTGGGGCTGCCGAAAGGCAGTCTCTTTTTTAATCTTTTTTTAATCTAAGGAGAAGAAAATTATCATATAATTTATTAAACGTTATATTTAGGAGGTACAAATGCGTTTGCTATTTGTGTTTTTATTAGCCTGTGTTAGTTTTTCTTGCATGGTAGAGGAGACTGCTCCGCCAATTGATGATAGAAATTATTCTAGTGAGGAGCTTGATATACTGAAGAGTGCTGGACATATCAAGCCTAGTTCGAGACAGCTTGAGTGGCAAAAAGATGAATTGACAGCTTTTTTTCATTTCGGGATAAATACTTTTACTGGAAGAGAGTGGGGGAATGGAGAGGAAGATCCTAATCTTTTTCAGCCAAGTAATCTTGATACTGATCAGTGGATTAAGACTATCAAGGATGCTGGTTTTAAATTAGCAATTTTGACAGCAAAGCATCATGATGGATTTTGTCTGTGGCAGAGCGATTATACAGACCATGACCTTGGTTCTACTTCGTGGATGGATGGAAAAGGTGATGTTTTGAGAGATTTTGTAGATTCTTGTAGAAAATATGGGATTCGGGTTGGAGTCTATATCTCTCCATGGGATAGAAATCAATCTAGTTATGGAAGTGATGAGTATAATACCTATTTTAAGAATCAGTTGACCGAGGTTTTGGAGAATTATGGCCCATTTGATGAGGTTTGGTTTGATGGCGCTTGTGGTGAAGGTCCAAATGGAAAAAAGCAGATCTATGACTGGGAAGGTTATTATCGAATAATTCGTGAATTTGAGCAGCGATATAATAAGAATTGCGTTATTGCTGTCTCTGGTCCAGATGTGAGATGGGTTGGTAATGAGTCTGGCTTATCAAGATTCAATGAGTGGAGTGTCTTACCGGTGCATACTCTCTCTCAGGATGATGTTCAGCAACAGTTTGAGGGGTATCATTTTGAGGATATTACTGACGAAGAGAGAGAATCTCTTGATTTAAAGAATATTTCTAGGGGAGATGGGACAGTCAAGGATTTAGGTAGTCGTTCTCAGATCATTTCATCTGTCAAGGGTGGGATGGATTTAACTTGGTACCCTGCAGAGGCTGATGTCTCGATTAGACCAGGCTGGTTCTACCATTCTAGTCAGGACTCCAAGGTTAAGTCTTTGTCGCATCTGCTACATATCTACTATTATTCTGTTGGTCGAAACAGTAACTTACTGCTTAATTTCCCTCCTGATAAGCGAGGACTAGTTCATGAGAATGATGCTTCGAGGATTAAGGAGTTTGGAGATGTAATTAGATCTACTTTTAAGAAAAATTTAGCCGAGGAAGCTTCGATTAGGTTAGTCTCAGGCCTCGCAGTTAGCCAAGAATTTTCTGAGAAAAATATAATCGATGGTGATCTGTTGACTTTTTTCAGAGCTGCAAGTGATTGTTACACTCCGAGCTTTGAGCTCTCTTTCGAATCTCCAGTTACATTTAATCGTGTAATGCTACAAGAGAACATCGCCGAGGGACAGCGTATTGAGCGCTGCGAAATAGAGTTTTTCGAAAATGGTTCGTGGGTCAATGCGACTACCTTCGGTTCTGTTGGCTACAAGCGAATCTTAAAGACAAAAAAGATCACCACTGACAGGGTGAGAATTAAGATTATTCAATCAAGATCCTTCCCTGAGCTGGTAAACTTTGGATTGTTTCTTGCAGATCCACGGGATAGATAGTTATATTGTAGAAAAGGGGATTATTTCGTAAGATTAATTCCCTTTTTTTTATGTGAGGATTTATGTCTTTTTTGCAAAGAGATTGTTTTTTTTATAAAAAAAATAAGATATTCTAGCTGAAAGGTTGTTATTTTTATCTCTACGTTTTAAAATGGGGAAAAATCAGATTTTATCTGAGTAAAGGATTTTTTATGATTAGAGTAAATGATTTTGTAATTGATGTTTCTGAGTATCAGAATGCTTGTAATACATTTATGATGCATGCGCAGAGAAGTGAAATGTCTGAAAATGAAAAAAATGCAATTGTTCAGCAGTTAATTGGTGCTAAATTGCTTTTAGAAGAGAGTAAGAAGGCTGGAGTTGAGGTTACTGAGGGTGAAGTTGAAGAGCTTGTTGCTCAGGTTAAGAGTCAGTTTCCTGATGGAGATGCGGCTTTTGAGTCTGCTATTGCTAGTATTGGTGATACGTTAGATTCTTTCAAGGCTAAGTTGAAAGATGATGTGGGTATGCAGAAATTTTTGGATCAAGAGTTTTATTCAAAGATTGATATCTCTGCTGAAGATGCTAAGGATTTCTATTCAAAGAATCCTCAGATGTTCGAGTCTTCAGCGAAGGTTCAAGCATCTCATATCCTTGTTAAAGAGGAAGCTGAAGCTGTTGATTTGCAGAAACAACTAGCTGCGGGTGCGGATTTTGCTAAGCTTGCTGAGGAGAAATCTCTTTGCCCAAGCGGAAAATCTTCAGGTGGTGATTTAGGACTTTTTCAGAAAGGTCAAATGGTTCCAGAGTTTGATGAAGCTGTCTTCTCAATGGCAGTAGGTGAGGTTTCTGAACCTGTCAAGACTCAGTTTGGTTACCATCTAATCAGCTTGACAGATAAACAAGAATCGTCTAATTATTCTTTTGATGAAGTTCAAAATGATCTGGTTAAGTATCTAAATCAGCAAGAGGCAGAAAAGAGGATAGCTACATTTGTTCAAGGTCTTATGGATCAGGCAAAGATTGTTGTAGATGAATCTTTGATGTAATTTTATTGTGCCATAGGTTTGCCCTGTGGCACTAGAATTCTTTGCTAGCCTTGAACCATATTCGGGTTTCGCTGAGGCCTTGACTGTCTAAAGAATTGAGCTTTGTAAGTGAGATTTTTTTAGTTTCAGCTGTTGTGTTAGCATTTATGAATGCTATATTGTTTGTCAAATCTATATTATTCTGTAATTCTAAGTTTTTATCAAATAGGTCAATTCCAATATTTTCTTTTTTTGTAGCAGAGAATAGAAACGGGCCTACTGCTATTGCTTGCTGGCGAGTTTTTGATTTTTTTATATCGTAGATAGTGTATGGTAGCTTGCAAAAATTAAGAAGAATTATGTTTTCACCTATTTTAAGGTCTGGAACAGTTATATAATTTGCCTTTTCGAATTGGCTACTTTCTTGCTCCCGTTTAGGTGGAATAAGTTCAGCATCATCAATCTTCTGGTTGTTAATCTCTAGGGTGTAACCTGCAGTCCAACCAGGAATTCTAAGAGTTATCTCATCAATTTCTTCAATAACATTTATTTTGATTATAAATTTAAACTCGTTATTATAGCCATCATTCATTTCTATGGTAAAGTTCTCTCGCTCTATTTTGCATGGAAGGTAGTGCTTGACAATTATTGAATTGTTAGACTCTTTTAGCGCTTCATCTTCGATTATTTGAGGAAGTTTGTCGATGAAAATTGAGTAATTGTTGAACATTATCCACTCTTTGAGGTCTGAGTAGAAGGCACTATCTGATTTTGCCGAGATAATATCGATAATCTCTATTGCGTTCAGAATAAACTCCTTGTACTCTTGTTCTATTTCAATATTTTTTGTAAAAAAGTTTAACTCAGAAAAAAGCGTGTATTTTATTATATTGTTTTTTAATCTCTTGTTAAAGTTATCGATTAAAGAGTCTATCCTTATCTCGGTTGTCTTATATCTTTGTAGTTCATTTTTTAGTAGCTTGGCATTTTTTATAAAAATATAATCTTCAAAACTTCTCATCTGTAAAAAATCCTTAGTAAAAAATTTGATTTGTTGGAATAAAAGTCTTTCATTTTGACATTTTTTATTTTTTCCATAGAATAATAGTAGCATAATATTTATAATATGTCTGTATATTTTATTTGTCATTTATTGTTAAAAGATAGGAGATTTCATGAGTAATACAACAATCTTTTGGTATGATTTAGAAACCTTCGGTAAGGATCCTCTTTTTGATCGTGTTGCCCAGTTTGCAGGTGTTCGAACAGATCTTGAATTGAATATAATTGGAGATCCTCTTGTTTTATATTGTAAGATTTCACCAGATTACATTCCTGATCCTCTTGCCTGTTTTATTACTGGTATAACTCCACAGGAGACACTTGAGAAGGGCTTGAATGAGTATGATTTTATAAAAAGGATTAATGACGAGTTCTCTGTTCCTGATACAACTGTTGCTGGTTATAATAATATAAAATTCGATGATGAGTTTATAAGAAATTTACTTTTTCGCAATTTTTTCGATCCATACAGGCGGGAGTATGAGAATAATAATGCACGCTGGGATTTATTAGATTTGGTAAGGGCTACACATGATTTGCGCCCTGATGGTATCAATTGGTACTACAATGAGGCTGGTGCTCCTTCGTTTAAATTAGATAAGTTGTCTATTTTGAATGGAATAGAGCATGATAATGCCCATGATGCCTTAGCTGATGTTTATGCCACTATTGAAATTGCTCGTTTGATAAAGCAGACTAATGAAAATTTGTTTAACTACCATTTTTCAAATAGATATAAGTCTAATGTCAAACAGAAGATTGATTTCTATAATAAAGTTCCTTTTTTTTATACCTCTTCATTTCTTTCAAATGGAAAAGGCTGTAGCTCTATCTTAGTTCCTTTGACTACCGACCAGGTGAACAAGAATAACATAATTTGTTTTGATCTTAGTAATGACCCTCAGCCAATTATTGATAACTCTGTTGCAGATCTAAAACGAATGGTCTTCTCGTCAGAATCAGATCTTAAGGCCTTGAAGTTAGAACGTGTGAGATTTCAGACAGTCTCGATAAATAAGGCTCCATTTATTGGACCAGCAAATATATTAAAAGATGAAGAGGCAGCTAGAATCGGTTTAAATCTTCCATTGTGTCGAGAACATTACAAAAAGATTAAAAATAATAAAGATCTTATTTTTAAAGTTACTTCAGTATTTTCAAATGATAAGGGGGCGGGTGCTCCTCTTGCTGAAGATCCAGATTTTTCAATCTATTCTGGGGGCTTTATTACCGATTCAGATAGACAGAGGTTGGAGTTTATTCATCAGAATATTGAAGAGCCTGAAAAAATTTTAACTACATCTATCAAATATGATGATAGTCGTTTGTATGAGATGCAGTGGCGTTTTGTTTGTCGGAATTTTCCCCATGTCTTATCTGGCGATGAAGCCTATCGATGGCGTAGTTTTTGTGCCTCAAGGGTGCTAATGCCTCCGAAAGACAGGACAGTGGATTTCCATTTTTATATGAGAAAGCTTGATGAGTATCAGAACGACAAAGAGGCCTCTCCTGAGAAGTTGGAAATTATACGAAAATTGAAGTTATATGGAAAAAAAATCCAAGATGAGGTTTTAACCTTTGGACAGGGTGAACTTTTTGAATAATAACCATTATCATATCAAAAAAAAATGATAATATATTTTTAATCTATATAAATTTACCTATTTGTCGGTTGAAATAAATCCAAAAAAACTGTATATTTGCAAGTGAGAAAACTATTCGGAGCTATTTATGAACGATTTTGTTATTGATGATTTAGATAAAGAGATCATCAAGAGATTACAACTTAATGCTAGGCGATCTTTTCAAGAAATTGCAAAGGAGCTTAATGTTTCAGGTGGAACTATTCATGTTAGAGTGAATAAGTTAAAAGAGATGGGAATTTTTAAAGGTGCAAAGATTGTATTAGACTATGATAGTCTAGGTTATACTGTTGTTGCTTTCATAGGTATTAATTTGCATAATGCTTCTGATAATAAATATGTTATCACTAAGCTGAAATCAATGAGCGAAGTCCTTGAAATTCATTACACAACTGGAAGTTATGGAATCTTCATTAAGGTTGCTGCAAAGAATACCAAAGATTTGCACAGATTTTTGGTAGAGAACTTACAATCTCTTTCTGAGATTCAGTCTACTGAGACATTGATTTCTTTAGATTGTCCAGTTGATAGAGATGTTCAGATGTTGTAATTGTTTAAAGCCTTATACATTTTTTGTGTAAGGTTTTTTTATATAGAAAAGTCTTAATCTTTTTTTGCACTTGACTTTTTTTTATAATTGTTTAAAATGAAAGTAAATAATGAATAACTTCCGTGAAAAGAAGTCTTTTGAGACTTCTTTTTTTTATAGGTGATTTTTTGGAAAGATTAGATAAGAGTTTAGAAATTTTTAAGGTGGTGGCTCCAGTTGTAGAAGGGTTGGGGTTCAATATTGTAGATTTATCTCTTCGTCATGCGAGTGGTGTAAAGATGATCTCTTTGGTAGTGATTTCTTCTAATGGGGTTACTATAGATGATTGTTCTAATATTTCGAGAGCATTATTTGTTGAGCTAGAGCTTCTGTATGGCAGAGATCAGTTTTCGTTGGAAGTCTCATCGCCAGGATTAACAAGAAAAATAAGACATAGTGATGAGTTTTCTTTTTTTATTGGTTCGTCTGTTCGTGTTGTTTTGGATGGTGGCGATACAGTTGAGGGAGAGATTATAGAAGTCGCAGATTCAGGTATCTCTATCTGTGGGTTTGAAGATAAAATCAGCTTTGCTGATATAAAGAAAGCAAAATTAATTTATAGTACAAAGGGAGGCAGATAATGGCTGCTGGTCTTTATGAAGGAATAAAACAATTAGTTCAGGATATGGATATGCCTGAGGAATTAATCAAGAGCGCAATTGAAGAATTTTTGGTTGCAGCTTATAAAAGAACATTTAAGACTGCTGATAATGCAGTTGTAGTCTTTAGCGAAGATGGAAAAGAGGTTTCCTTGTTTGCAAAGAAGATAATTGTTGAGCATGATGAAGTCTATGAGGATGTAAAAGAGATTGACATTGAGGATGCCTTGGTATTGAACAAGGAGAGCGAGATTGGAGATGAAATTCTAATAGAGATCGATCCTAAAGAATTTGACAGAGCATCTATTCAGACTGCTAAACAGAGAGCAAAGCAGATTATTGGTGAAATTAAGAAGAACTCCTTGTATTCTGAATATAAACAGAAAGAGGGTGAGATGATTGTTGGATATTGTCAGAGAATTAAGAATGATAATATCTATGTAGATCTAGGCAAGTTTGAGGGTGTTTTATTAAAAAAATATCAATCTCCTCGTGAGATTTATAACGTCAATGATAGAATCAAGGCTCTTCTTTATGAAGTAAAGGCTGGAGATAAAGGTGTTCAGGTTGTACTGTCTCGAACTCATCCAGAATTTGTTCAGAAACTTTTTGAGCTTGAAGTTCCAGAGATATATGACCAAACTGTTGTGATTGAAAGGATTGTTAGAGATCCTGGCTATCGTACAAAGATGGCTGTCTCTTCTCGAAGAGATGATATTGATCCTGTTGGTGCTTGTGTTGGAATGAAAGGTGTTCGAATTCAGAGTGTCGTAAAGGAATTAGAGGGTGAAAAAGTCGATGTTCTTCAATATCATGAAGATCCTAAGACTTTTATCAAGAATGCTTTGCTTCCAGCTGAGATTGAGACTGTCTTTATTTTAGACGAAGATAAGAAGAACGCTCTAGTTGTTGTTAAAGAGTCTCAGCTTTCATTAGCAATCGGAAAGCAAGGTCAGAATGTACGATTAGCAAATCGTCTGGTTGATTGGAATATTGAAGTAAAGACAATTCAGCAATTTCAGGAGATGGATATTGCGTCAGAAAGCAAGAAAGCAGCTTTTGATTTGTTTGATAACAATGACTCATATGAAGATAATGATGAAATTGTCTCTATTAGAGAGTTGCCTGGTATTCCAGCTTACATTTGTGAAATTTTAGAGAATAATGATGTAAACCTTATTGAAACTGTTGTCAATATGGACGAAAATGATTTAAGGTTAATCAAGGGTCTCGGCGAAGAAGATATTGCTACTTTGCTAGAAATTATCAATGAGAATGTTGATATAATTGAAGAAGAAGAGTATGAGGATGATGAATATGAAGAAGAGTATTATTGTCCTGAATGTAATAGCGTAATTAGTTTGGATATGACAACTTGTCCTAATTGTGGAGTTGGGATTAGTTTTGAAGAAGAGGAAGAATAAGGAGAGGATAGGTTTTAATGGGAGAAGATATTAAGCCAGAAGCTCAATTAATAAAACATGCTGCACAAAAGACTGAAAGTGATGCTGCGAGCTCTGATAAAAAAAAGGTTGTAGTACAATCAAAAAAGAAAAGAAAGGTTAAGGTTGTTAAAACTGTTGAAGGCCCTTCTGAGAAGAAAGATGTCTCTAAGGAGAAGGAAGAAGCTGTGGCTTCGTCTAAGACTAAAGAGGAAAAGTCATCTGAGAAAAGTGAAAATAAAATACCTCCTTCCATTAGGGAAAATTATTTAGCAAACCGTTCACGGACTGATTCAGCTAGTAAACCTAGTACTTATGACTCACCTAAGCGATTTGCAGGTGATAAAGGTTCAGCACCTCCTCGAAGAAGAAATTCTGAAAATACTCAAGAAGAATCTGCAGCTGGTGATCAGTCACGTACACCAGATGCTGAATATCCAAGAAAGGCTTATCCTCGAAAAGATGGTAATCCTTCTAGATCAACATATGTTCGTCGTGATGGCGATAATAATAGACAGCCCTATCCTAAAAGGGAAGGTGATGGAACAAGGCCATCTTATCCAAGAAGAGAAGGTGATGCTTCACGACCTTCTTATCCAAGACGCGAAGGAGATGGAACAAGACCAGCTTATCCAAGACGCGAAGGAGATGGAACAAGGCCAGCTTATCCAAGACGCGAGGGAGATGCAACAAGACCAGCATATCCGCGACGCGAAGGAGATGGAACAAGGCCAGCCTATCCAAGACGCGAGGGAGATGGAACAAGACCTCCATATCCGAGACGAGATGGAGATAGTTCTCGACCAAGTAATTATCGTGGACCAGGTGGTCCTCGAACTGGTACTAATCCGAGATTTCAGAATAATAGAAATGCTGCTGGTGGTGGTAGACCTTTTTCTCCGAATGGTAGGCCAGGTGGTGGACGTCCAGGAATGGCACCTCCAACAGCTGCACCGCTTCCAGATGATGGAAAGAAGAGAGTTTTTAAGGCTAAGAAAAAGCCAGAGCAAGATAAAAAGGTAAAGAACAGAGAGATAAATTTCCAGTTGCCAACTAGAAAGCAGAAGAATACTACAAATCCAGTGCCAAAAAGCATTGATATTATGGAAGTAATTACTGTCTCTGATTTGGCACGAAAGATGAATTTGAAGGTTTCAGATTTGATTTCTAAGCTTATGGGCATGGGAATGATGGTTACAATCAATCAACAGATTGATGCAGATACTGCTGCTATATTAGCTTCAGAGTTTGGTTGTGATGTTAAGGTTGTTTCCTTGTATGATGAGACTTTGATTCAAGGTGATGATGCTTCAGAAGAGACTTTTGTAAAAAAAGCCCCTGTAGTTACTGTAATGGGTCATGTTGACCATGGAAAGACTAAATTGTTAGATGCAATCAGAACTACAGATGTTGTTGCTGGTGAGCATGGTGGAATAACACAGCATATTGGTGCGTACAAGGTAAAGGTTCATGATGATCATGAAATTGTATTTTTGGATACTCCAGGTCACGCTGCCTTCACATTGATGAGAGCTCGTGGTGCACAGATAACTGATATTGTTGTTCTGGTTGTTGCTGCGAATGATGGAGTAATGCCACAAACAAAAGAAGCAATTGCCCACGCGAAAGAAGCAGGTGTTCCAATTATTGTAGCAGTAAATAAGATTGATTTGCCAGAAGCAAATCCTGACAGAGTGAAGCAACAATTATCAGAATTTGGTTTGATGCCAGAAGATTGGGGTGGTGAGACACTTTTTTGCCCTGTATCTGCTTTGCGTAAGGAAGGAATACAAGATCTTCTAGATTCTATAATTTTGCAAGCTGAGATGTTGGAGTTAAAGGCTTCTGCTGATATGAGAGCTGAAGGTAAGGTTATTGAGGCTAGAGTTGACCATGGACGTGGAACTGTTGCGAGTGTTCTAATTGAAAAAGGAACAATCAATGTTGGTGATCCGTTTGTTGCTGGAATCTACTCAGGTAAGGTTAGGGCTCTTTTTGATGACCGTGGCAATAAGATTAAATCTGCTGGACCATCAACTCCGGTTGAAATTCTCGGATTTAGTGGAGTACCTTCTGCTGGAGCACCTTTTCAGGTTACAGAATCTGAAAAAGAGGCTAAAAATGTCAGTGAGAAGAGAATTGAGCTTGAGAAACATGGTGAAGCAAAGAATTTGAAGAAGGTTACTCTCGATAATTTCTATGATTCTATCCAGGATGGAGAGATTAAAGAGCTTAAAGTTATTGTTAAGGGTGATGTTGTTGGTTCTGTTGAGGCAATTAAATCAGCTCTAGAGAAGCTAAGTACAAATGAGATTAGATTAAATGTTATTCAGGCTGGTGTAGGTGCAATCGTAGATAATGATGTAACCCTTGCTGATGCTTCGAATGCAATAATTATAGGATTTCATGTTAGACCAACACCAAAGGCTCAATCTCTTGCAGATGAGAACAAAGTTGATATTCGAAAATATCATATAATCTATGATATTGTTGATGATATGACTGCTGCAATGGAAGGATTGTTAGATCCTGATTATAACGATGTTGCAATTGGAACTGTTGAGGTTAGAGATACTTTCAAAGTACCAAAGATTGGAATAATTGCAGGTTGTTATGTGACTAAGGGAAGTGTTAAACGAAATGCTAAGGTTCATTTAGTTCGAGATAGTATTGAAATCTTTACAGGGACAATTGAGTCTTTGAAGAGATTTAAAGATGATGCAAGAGAAGTTAAAGAAGGCTTTGAGTGTGGTATCTCTTTGAAAGATTGTCAGGATATACAGAAAGGTGATATAATGGAAATCTTCGAAGTTAAAGAGGTCAAGAAGACACTTAAACAATCTGAGGTAAGAATATAGATGAGCAGTTTTAGGATTGATCGATTGAATGCGTTGCTTATGCATGAGATAGGCCAGTTAATTGTCACTGGAAAGATTAAGGATTATCGAGTAGATTCCTTAATCTCAGTGACCGATGTCCAGGTTAGTGGTGATATTTCCTTTGCAAAGATTAAGGTTTCATCACTTTCTGGGCGAAGAGAAGCTACTGAGGATGCTGCTGTTGGGTTAAACCACGCAGCAGGCTTTATACAGTCTCAGATAGCAAAGAAGATTAAGACTAGAAATACCCCTAAGCTGAAATTTATACCAGATCATTCTATAGAGGATGCTATAAACATAAATCTTAAGATAGATCAACTTAATCGTGATGTTGAGAAAGAAGAATAATTTAGTTTTACTATACAAACCTGAGAATATCTCCTCTTTTAAGGCGCTCTATAGCGTAAAAAGAGGTTTAGGTATGAAAAAAGTTGGGCATACTGGAACTTTAGATCCATTTGCTTGCGGTTTGATGGTTGTTTTGACAGGACAATATACCAAGTTAGCCCAGTATTTTGAAGCCTCGGAGAAGAGATATAGGACTGTGGTTAAATTAGGCGTAGAGACAGATACCCTTGATACTGAAGGCGATGTCGTTGCAACCTCTGAGTACCTGCCTAGCATTGAAGAGATTAAAGATAGTGTAGCAAGACATCTTGGAGTTATCCAACAAATGCCACCTATTTACTCAGCAATTAAGATTGATGGTAGACGCGCCTATGATTATGCTAGATCTGGTAAAGAGATAGAGATGAAGTCACGAGAGGTCTTTGTAAAAGAGATTTCAATTTTAAACTATGAAGATGGCTTGTTGGAATTAGATATCTTGTGTGGGAAAGGTACATATATTCGAAGCCTTGCCCGAGATATTGCAAAGGGTGCTGGGACAGTTGGTCATTTAGTCTTCCTTGAAAGAACCATGGTTGGAGGGTTTTTCAGCTCAGATGCAGTGGTTCCTGATGAATTTGATAGTTCAAAGGTAATTGATGTCTCAAAAGATATTTTTGCTGATAAATTAGGAATTCTTTCCTTAGATTTAAAGCAAGAATATCTTGAGAATGTGAAGCATGGAAAAGCCTTGAGAGATGAGTTTTTTTATCAGAAAATGGATGACGAAGCTCTCTATTCCGTGTTTTTGGAAGAGAGATTTATTGCATTGGTTCGCAAAGGAACAGATAATATATCCTATGAAGGTGTTTTTTTAGAAGATGAAGATATTTAGCTGGAATGATGTTTGTAATTTTAACCAACCAAGAGTCTTTGAGAATGTTGCATTGACAATTGGTGTTTTTGATGGCGTTCATGTTGGTCATCAGGCATTGTTAGCTTCAGTATTAGAGAAAAAAATAACCTCCGGAGTAGTTACCTTTTCTGATAATATTTCTAGTCGTTTGCACAAGAAGGACCATGCAATTTTAACAGATGATGAAGAAAAGATAAATCTTTTGTCTGATTTGGGATTTGATTTTATTGTTTTGATTGACTTTTCAGATAATTTTGGTAAACTAAGTTGTAGGGATTTTATTCACAAATTGAATAACTTTATCGAGATGAAGTCTATCGTGGTAGGTTCTGATTTTCGATGTGGGCATAAAGGTGAGGCTGATGTAACTCTTTTAGGTAAAATTTTAAATGATTACGGTGTAGAACTTGAAATTTTATCAAAAATAATGGATAATTCAGCTAATGAAGTTAGTAGCTCCTTGATTAAAGGTTTTCTTCGGAAGGGAGAGATGCATTTAGTTAATGAGTTGTTAGGATACAGGTATTCATTTTTTTTAAAAGATTATGAAGTAGACGGTGATTTTTTGATTATAAATCGTAAAAAGATTAAGAAATTATTGCCATGTGAAGGATTATTTCAAGTTAAAGACAATCTAAGCCGTGATTGTTTGCTTGTGATAGAGAAAGAGAGAATATTTATAAATAAACCTGAAGGTGAAATACCTAAAAGGATTATTTTTTGAAATAAATACAATTATTATTCATATTCAAAGGAGATAAAAATGGCTTTAACAAAAGAACAGAAGGAAGCTGTTGTAAAAGAATTTGGTTTTTCAGAGGCAGACACTGGATCTACTCAAGTACAGGTTGCGTTGCTTACAAAGAGAATTACTGAGCTTACAGAACATCTACAAACTCATGCAAAAGATAACTCTTCAAGACGAGGTTTATTAAAACTTGTAGGTCAGAGAAGAAGACTTCTTAAGTACTTACAGAAAGTTGACCTTGAAGGCTATAGATCTTTGATCGGAAAACTTGGAATTAGAAAATAGTTAAGGATGTTTTATGGAAAAAATTACTATGAATGTAGGCGGGAAAGAGCTAACACTTGAAACTGGTCGAATGGCTAGACAAGCAAATGGTGCGATTCTTGCTACATATGGTGGTTCTGCAGTATTGGCAACAGCCTGCTGCAGTTCTAGTGTTACTGAAGGATTGGATTTTGTTCCTCTTCAAGTAGAATATAACGAAAAGTATTATGCTGCTGGAAAGATTCCAGGTGGTTTTTTAAAGAGAGAGGGACGAGCTAAGAATAAAGAAATTCTTGTTTCTCGATTGATTGATAGACCAATGCGACCACTATTTCACAAAGAGTTTGGTCGTGAGATACAGGTAATCCCTACTGTAGTTTCTGCAGATCAGATAAACCCCCCAGACATGTTGGCTGTTATTGCTGCGTCTGCTGCTGTAACAATCTCAGATATCCCTTTTGAAGGACCAGTTGGTGGACTTCGTGTTGCTTATGTGAATGATGAATTTGTAGTTAATCCTACATTTGATCAGATTCAAGAGAGTATCATGGACATTGTTGTTGCTGGAACTGAAGAAGGTATCACAATGGTTGAGGGTGGTGCTAAAGAGGTCTCTGAGGATTTAATGTTACAAGCAATTGAGATTGCTGAGACAACAATCAAAGAGATGTGTCAGGTTCAGCGAAAGTTAGCAGAACTTGTTGGTAAAGAGAAATTACCTATGGCGACTATCCCAGCAAAATTGGAAAATGAGGCTGAGATTACTGAGTTTCTTGCTCCAAAATTAGCTGAGGCATGTTTTGTCCTTGGAAAGAAGGCAAGATACGCTGCGATTGATGAAGTTAAAGCTGAGGCAAAGGCAAAATTTATTGCCGAAGATGCTGATGAAGATACCTTGAAGATGTTCTCGAAGTTAGCAGGTTCTATTGAGAAAAATGTTGTAAGACAATCAATTCTTAAGAACAACAAGCGAACAGATGGAAGATCTACAACTGATATTAGAAATATAACTTGCGAAGTTGGAATTTTAGAAAGAACTCATGGTTCTTCCTTGTTCACTCGTGGTGAGACACAAAGTTTAGGTGTGGTCACCCTTGGAACTGTTTCTGACGAGCAGATGCAAGATGATATTGATGGCGATTTGAAGTATGAACATTTTATGTTACATTATAATTTCCCACCTTTTTCAGTTGGTGAGACAGGTAGATTAGGAACTGGTAGACGAGAGATTGGTCATGGCCATTTAGCTCAGCGAGCTCTTGAAGGTGTATTGCCTACTAAGCTTGATTTTCCATATACTATTCGAATTGTTTCAGAAGTTTTAGAATCAAATGGTTCTTCTTCTATGGCTACAGTTTGTAGTGGATCTTTGAGCATGCTTTCTGCTGGTGTACCTATTAAGGCTCCGGTTGCAGGTATAGCTATGGGTCTAATAAGTGAAGGCGATGATTATGTTATCTTGAGTGATATTCTTGGAGAAGAAGATCATTTAGGTGACATGGATTTTAAAGTTGCTGGAACTGAGAAGGGTATAACTGCTTTTCAGATGGACATCAAGATAAGCAATGTATCACGAGAGTTGATGCAGAATGCCTTGAAACAAGCCTATGATGGAAGAATGCATATTCTAGGTATCATGAATCAGACAATTGCTACTCCAAATTCAGATGTGAGCAAGTATGCGCCTAAGATTGTTGCTTTTAATGTTCCTCAAGATAAGATTGGTATGATTATTGGTCCTGGTGGAAAGACAATTCAGTCTATCACTGAGAAGACTAAGGCTACTGTTAATATCGATAATGATGGAAAGGTTACTGTCTCAGGCAAGAATTCAGAATCAGCTGAAATGGCTTGTAACTTGATTAAAGGCATGATTGCAGAACCTGAAGTTGGAAAGACATACAAAGGAGTAGTCAAGAAGATTACTGAATTTGGTGCTTTTATTGAAATTTTTCCTGGAAAAGAGGGACTTTGTCATATCTCTAAGCTTTCAAAAGAGAGAGTTCAGAAGGTAGAGGATGTTCTGCAGATTAACCAGGTAATACAAGTTAAATTGATTGAGATTGACAGAATGGGAAGAATAAACTTCTCTTATGTCGATGCTGAACAATAAAATTGAGGCTTAGGCCTCGATTTTTTTTAAAAGCTATGAAAAAGATAACAATTCGTGCAAACTACAAAAAAGATTTAAAACCTTCATATCAGACAAAATTGTCAGCCGGGATGGATATTCTTGCTGATCTTGAGTCTGAGTTGGTTCTTGAACCTGGAAAAAGAGCCTTAGTCCCTACTGGGCTTTTTCTTCAGATTCCAGATGGATTTGAGGTTCAAGTTAGACCTCGTTCTGGGTTAGCAATCAAACATGGAATATCTCTGTTGAACTCTCCAGGCACCATCGATGCTGATTATCGTGGTGAGATTTGTGTAATAATGATAAATCATGGAGAGCAACCCTTCACAGTCAAGCCTGGAGAGAGGATTGCCCAATTAGTATTGGCGCCAGTATTTCATGCAAAACTAAAATTCTCAAAAAAATTAAACAAAACTAAACGCGGAGCTGGAGGCTTCGGCTCTACAGGGAAATAATATGCTGATAAAGTCAAAGAAGATCTTTGAATATATGTCTAAAGAATTTCTATTTTCTTTCTTTGTCTCTTTTATGTTTTTTTTCCTAGTTTTTTTTATAAACTTCTTCCTTTTGTTCTTTAATGAATTAATTGAGAAGCAGGTTGGGGTTCTCAAATCGCTTAAGATTATCTCATATTTAATTCCTGAGGTTCTTGTCTTTACATTCCCATTTTCAACTATGATGGCCTGTCTAATGGCGGTTGGTCGATTCAGTTCTGATAATGAGATCCAGGCTATGAGAGCTTCTGGATTGCGTTATATTCACCTTTTTGTACCGTTTTTATTGTTGAGCATTGCTATTTCAGGTGTTGCCTTTGTCACAAATGACTATTTCATGCCACTTGGTAAGCAACAATTTAACAAAGAGTATATGGATATTGTTATCTCTTCACCTAAGATAGTAGTTGAAGCTAACTCTATAAAGCGTCATAAAGAGAGCAATGCTACGATAATTTCCGGAGATGTCGATGAAAACGGAATACAGAATATCTTTATCATTGATAACGATCCAGCTAGCGGGCGTAGAATCATCTCAACCCCTCTTGGTAGAATTATGAGAAATGAAGATCAGGAGGGAGTTGTCACTCTCCGTCTAGAAGATATCTTTATGTTTGCTGCGCCAACTAACAAACGCAATGAGTTTGAGTATGCAGAAGCAGAGATGATGGATTATAATATTGTAATGAATAAATTTTCTATTGGAAGCGGGAACTTCTCTGGTCCAGAATCTATGACTGTCCGCCAATTGCGTAAGGAGATTCTACAGCGAAAGAGTGAATCAAAGAAGCGAGAAGAGACTAGGATTAGAAATAAGGAGTATAATCATATGTTGACTCGAGAATACTACAAAGCAACAGTAGATCTGAATGCTTCAAACTACGCTTATGCCAATTCTAATCTTAATCAACTTAATCAAAATTACTCAAAATACAAGAATATAAATATAAATGTTACACAGTATACCTTGAAGACATATCTGATTGAATTTCATAAGCGTATAGCACTTCCGCTCTCTTGCTTTATCTTTATCTTTTTCTCATTTCCAGTTGGAATGTTCTCGAAGAGGGATGGGCGTGTTGTTGGAATCTTTGTTGGAGTGCTAGTCTCTACAGTCTACTGGTTTATGTTCTTTGGTGGACAGATTATGGGTTACAAGACTAACTACCCAGTCTGGTTCTCTTTGTGGTATCCTAATATATTCTTTTTTATAGTAGGTGTGATAATCTATGCGATGAGGTTGAAGAAGTGAAAAAAATACATCAGCTTTTGTTTAAAGAATTTTTTAAAGTCTTTGGGATCTCCTTGTTGTTATTCAGTTTTATCATTGTTATGGTAGATATCTTCATGAATTTGATGAATTACTTGAATTATAATGTGCCATTTAAGTCAGTCTTGCAGATTGCTTTCTTTTATTTTCCTAAATGTATAAATCTCTCAATTCCAATTGCGCTGCTATTTGCTGCCTCTTTTACTCTTGGGTCGATGTACTCGAAGAATGAGCTTATTGCAATATTTAGTTCAGGAATTAAGCTTATGTGGTTTGTGTTTCCATTAATCTTGACAGGATTACTCCTTAGCCTTTTTTCATTCCTTTTTCAAGAGTATGTAGTTATAGACTCTTTTAGAAAAAAGACTGAGATACAAAATATTGCTTTGCGTCGTGATACTAGGGAATCTAGCTCGATAATAACTGTCTATGATAGGGTCAGAGGAGTCATCTACTATGCTGATAGTTATAAAGATAGCTCTGCTGTCTTACATAATCCTAGTGCATTCTTTGTAGATGATGGCGAGATCTATTTCCGTATCGATGCTCAGCTTGCAAGATGGGAGAACGAGAGATGGATCTTTGAGCAAGTAAAACTTTTTAAAAAAGATAAAGATGGTAACTTCACTGAGGAATTTGCCTTTAAATTTTCTAATGGTTTGTTAGTCGAGAGACCTCGAGCTTTTAGGGAATTGACCAGCGAGATTGATGAATTGAAGACAGCTGATGCCTGGGTTCAGATTCAGGCAGTCAAAGAGGCTGGTCGTGTGGATTATCGTAAACTCCTCACTGAGTTCTATAAACGATTCTCGATGGCCTTCACCCCATTTATTGTTACATTTCTCTCAAGTGCAATCGGTGGAAAGTTTAAAAATAATATTATGCTTTTCAGCTTGATTATATCTCTAGTTATTGTTGTTGTTTACTATGTGTTTCAAATGATTACAACTGTCCTAGGAACTGGTGGAGTAGTCTCCCCATTCTTGGCAGCCTTTTTACCATTGATATTATTTTCTATAATCGGTTTCTGGCAATTTTCATTTGCTAGGACTTAATAAGGATTTTTTATATGAGTTTCAAGACTATTTACAAAGATAAGAATTCTAAGGCAAGAATTTGTACCTTAGATCTACCTCATGGGCAGGTGACAACACCTATGTTTATGCCAGTTGGCACAAACGGAAGTGTTAAGGCTATCAAGCACGATGATGTGAAGTCAGCAGGTTATAATCTGATTTTGGGCAATACCTACCATTTATACCTACGTCCTGGGACAGAGGTAATCTCTAAATTCGGTGGATTGCACGATTTTATAAATTGGCAGGGAAATATCCTCACTGATAGTGGTGGTTTTCAAATCTTCTCATTAGCACCGTTTAGGAAGATAATGAAGGAGGGGGTAAAATTTAGAAGTCACATTGATGGTGCTTATCACATACTTACCCCGGAGAAGGTCGTCCGTGTGCAAGAGATTTTCAACAGCGACATACAAATGGTTCTCGATGTCTGTACACCACCAGGAATCACTGAGAAAAAAGCACTAGAGGCTGCGTACATCACTGCAGATTGGGCAGCACGAGCCAAAAAAGAGTGGGAACAGACAGCAGACGAGTACAAAGGTCTTCTTTTTGGCATTATACAGGGCAATTTCTACAAAGATTTGCGCAAGATGAGTGCCCAGCAGATAAATGAGATCGATTTTCCCGGCATAGCAATTGGTGGACTCTCAGTAGGCGAAGAATACTCAGTCTTCCAAGATTATCTCTCCTACACTGCGGAATTTCTACCCGAGGATAAGCCCCGCTACCTCATGGGAATTGGAACGCCAGAATACATCCTTGACGCTGTCGAGAATGGCATCGACATCTTCGATTGTGTCTTTCCCACAAGAATCGCCCGTAACGGAACAGTCTTCACCGAGCATGGTCGAGTTGCTCTGAAAAATGCAAAATACACCTTTGACAATACCCCAATCTCTGAGAACTGCGATTGCGTTGCCTGTCGCAACTACTCAAAGAGCTTTCTCCGCCATATGTTCAAGGCAAACGAGATACTTGGTCCAATGCTTGCGACAGAACATAATCTAGTATTTTTAAGAAAATTTATGGCAGATATTCAAGAGAGCATAAAAAATGGAACTTTCATGGAATTTAAAAGAAGCTTTTTAGATTCTTATCGTGGAGAATAACAATGGATGATAAAAAAGGTGAATCAAAGTCTATCTTAAGTACTTTAGTCGTCAGTCTTTGCACATTAGTGTCAAGAATTTTAGGATTTGTGAAACTAGCAGTAATTGCAAAATATTTTGGTGGAGATAAAGTCGCTGATATTATAAATTTCACCTTTAATATCCCCAATAACCTCCGTAAGTTGATGGCTGAAGGCGCATTATCTTCCGCCTTTGTTCCAGTCCTCTCAGATGAGATTGAGAAAAAAAAAGATCACGATGCAGCTAGAAAATTAGTCCAGAATGTCTTGGCATTGCAGTTTATTATTGTTGTGCCCATAACTATTCTCTGTTTTATCTTTTCGAGACAAATAATGGGGTTGATTTCAACATATGAGGGTAACGATCTCACGTTAGCTGCAGATCTATTCAAATATTTTATGATCTACCTTCTGCTGATAAGTCTAAGTGCAGTCCTCATGGGTACAATCAATACTCATGCAAAGTTCTTGATACCAGCATTAACTCCTATTTTGTTTTCAATCTTTGTAATTGTTGCAGTAATTGTTCTTTATGAATATATCGGTGCTTTTTCCATGGTCGTTGGAGTCTTGTCTGGAGGAGTTGCTCAAATATTTTTTCAACTACCTCAATTTTTTCGCCTAAAATACTCCTTTGTTCCTTCCCTGAGAGTCAAAAGTCCAGGATTCAAGCGAGTTCTGATAAATTGGGTTCCAATATTAGTTGCCTCTAGCATCTTCTCTGTTACACAAATCATAGCCAACGCACTAGCGACCTCCTTGCCAGAGGGAAGTGTAACCGCATTGAACAACTCTATAGTCTTTTTTCAGCTACCGCTTGGCATCTTCTCCATAGCAATCACAACCGTACTATTCCCCAAGATGAGCCGTCAATTTGCAGTAGATGATGTCGAAGGTGTCAAGTCCACAGTTGTTCGTGGATTGAATATGATGTTTATGTTGCTTGTTCCATCAATGATAGTTCTAATCTTTTTTGGAAAAGATATGATAAGCGCAGCCTTTGTCCGAGGTTTTTATACCCAGGAACACGCAATCCTTGCAGCAGATGTCTTGATTTACTATTCAATAGGGCTTTTCTTTGTTGGTTCTTTTAATTTTCTTAATAGATTCTTTTACTCGAGGAAAAATTTTTCAATACCCCTGATAGCAGCATTAATTGTTGCAATTGTAGATATAAGCTTGTCAATTATCCTTATGCGAACCCCTCTTGAGGCAGCTGGTCTAGCTCTAGCCAATACAATCTCGTTTTTTGTTGGATTTGTGATACTATTTTTCTTTTTTCGTAATATGGTTGGAAAATTGAATTTTAGAGATACCATTCTTGATTCAATAAAAATAACAATTTCAATGGTGCCCTTGTTTTTTCTACTATTCTATTCGTCAATTTTTATAGAAAAATTCAACCTTAACCAATCTAATAAGATTTACATGCTTGTTGTTGCAGCTGTAGGAATTGTTGCGATGATTTTAGTTTTAGTACTTTATCGCCTAACAAAAGTCTCTACACTTGCCGAATTAATGAGTATGAGAAGGAGAAAAAAGCCATGAAAAAGATAATTCTAGCATTTTTGTTACTAAGCTCAGTATTTGCATACTCCCAGGAAGTAGAAAAAATCGATGATGCTGAGGCAAAGATTAGAAACGAGAGGCTAGCAATCTTTGAGTGGGGAACTCCCGACGATGTTAAAGAGTTGATAAACCGATTAATTGGTGAAGAGGATGATAGCTATGTTGAGCAAGTAATTGCTCTGCTTGATGCACCATTTGTCTCAAACGTAATTGAAGAGATCTTTGGATATCTGAAAAAGTTTAAATCTCCTGCAGCCTTTGATAATGCGGTTGAAATTCTGAAATTCTTTGACGAATATCCTGATAACACAGTTAAATTAGCAATATCATACCTTGATACAATTGCAGATCAATTAGAGTTTGATGATGAGTTTGCAGAAATTCTGTGGATGATTGTCGAGACAGACCATGTGAATACAATTATCTTGACCTTAGCTCTTATAAAAAAAACTAATCTATCTCAGTTTAGTGATAAGCTTCTAAAGCTATACAAACAGAGCCAGACTGATTCTCGTTTAAAACCCCGCATATTGTCTGTTCTAGCATATTTCAAGCATCCTGAAGCCTTTGATGAGATAAAAAACATACTTTCTGATTCAAATGAAGATAAATCACTACGTTGGGAAGCTTGCCGAAGTGCAGTCTATTATGTTGGCAATGCTGATCTTGAGAAAATATTGGCAGGATTACTCGACGATAATGACGCGTACCTTCGAATGTATGCTTATGAGGCATTGTTCTCGGTAGCAACAGACCCTGAAAAATATTTTAAAAATTCATTCCGTGATAATTTTTGGAAGATTAGACAAACCGCGATAAGGGTTGCTGGTGAGAAGAAGCTTGTTGAATATGTTGGTGTATTGAAATATCTTGCTGAGAATGATAAAGAGCAGGTAATTAAAAAAAATGCAATTGAGGCTCTAGGCAGAATTGGAGGCGAGGAGGCTGAGGATTTTTTAGTAGCTCTTCTTTTTAATACTAGAAAATCTCCTGATTTGAGAATTTCTGCAATCGAAGCTTTAGACCTAGCAAAGTCGAAGAGTTACTATCATAGATTAACTAGTATCTTTGATGAGAAGATGCAAGACAAACAGAAATATGCCCTGCTTGGAAAGATTGCAGATATCTGTAGATATCATGATTATGATCTTGATCTTGAGATATTCTTTAAAAAATGTATCGAGTCAAATAACTTTGTCTTAAAGGTAAGTGCTCTTCGTTGGATTCTTCATACAAAGGTTGTCTTTTCAAAAGATTTAATCAAGAGTTGGTCGGAAAAAGAGAAAAAAAATCTAGTAGGAAGGTTAAGTCTTCAGATTATTCAGTTAGATACTGATTGACCTTTCTCATTATCTCATCGATTTTGAAAGGTTTTTCAATATAATCTACACCACCAGCATTCTGTGCAAGTTGCTTTGATTCAGAATCATTGCTTGCACTCAAGAAAATTACAGGAATATCTGCAAATTCACTCTCTTTTTTTATTTCTCTACAGGCTTCGAAGCCGTCCATTTTAGGCATTTTAATATCAAGTAGAATCATATCCGGCTTTTTCTGTTTGATAGAATCGATTGCTAGACTTGGATCTGCAAATAGTCTTAATTCAAAGTTATTTTCAAGTATTGATTCTAGAAGTTTTAGGTTGATAGGGTTGTCGTCTACGATTACTAATTCTTTACTCATTTTTACCTCAGCTTTAATTATATTAGAAACTTCATTATAACGCAAATTTACATTTTTGGCAAAAGAAAAGTTTCTTTTTGACTGATAAAAATCTCAGTTTTTTTAAATTTTTCATAATAATATATTCTCAGTGCATAAAAAACTTGCATTTATTACAGCTCATTATATAATAGTATCATATTAAGGAGTTTGTCTTGTCAAAGTTTTATTGTCAGAGTTGTGGAATGCCTATCAGTAAAGATCCTCACCACGGTGGGCTAGAGAAGGATGGAACGAGATCTAGCAGATATTGTAGTTTCTGCTACAATGATGGTGAGTTTGTTCAGAAAGATATAACCTTAGAGCAGATGCAGGGAGTTGTCTTAGAACAACTTTTAAAATCGAAGATGCCAAGACTTTTGGTTCGAATTTATGTTAGAAATATTAAGAAATTGTCACGCTGGAAGACAAAGTGAGGTGCGATGTCAGAAGTCAAGAAATTGTTTAGAAGTAAGAAAAATAAGATGGTAGCTGGGGTTTTGGGTGGGCTTGCCGAATATTTTAATATCGACGCAACCTTAGTTCGAGTTATTGGGATTTTGATAATACTTTTTTCTGGGTTTGTCCCTGGAATAGTAGCTTATCTGATATTAATTCTAATAATGCCAGTAAATCCTGCTCAAGATTAGTTTTTATTAAAAAAAACTACAAAAATCTTTATATTCATTAGATATTTCTTTGTTTTAACTACTTGTATCATAGATTAAATTTACTCTCTGTGCTATTATTTGTTATAAATTTTACGGAGATTCTATTAGATGAACAATTTTGATGACATGAGTATCAGGCCTGCAATTCTCCAAGCGTTGAAGAAAGCCGGTTTTGATACACCTACACCTATCCAAAGCAGTGTTATTCCATTTTTTATGGAAAATGACAAGGATATTATTGCTTTAGCAGGTACCGGCACGGGGAAAACAGCAGCCTTTGGAATCCCATTATTAGAAAAACTAGACTATAATTTGTTTGCAGTGCAAGCAGTTATTTTATCGCCTGTTAGAGAGTTAGCAACTCAGATAAACGAAGAGTTAGAGATGCTATCTGGTAACATGAAAGGTCCGGACATTTTTTCTGTATATGGTGGGATGAGTATTAGCAATCAATTTAGAAGATTGCGAAATGGAGTACAAGTCTTATGCGCGACACCAGGAAGATTAAGGGACATTATAGAGAAAAAAGCTATTGATTTTTCACAGGTAAAGACCTTTGTTATTGACGAGGCAGACAGATTTTTTGAGATGGGTTTTCTTGAAGACCTTGAGTTTATAATGATGAATATGCCAAAGGAGAAGCAGGTATGCATGTTTTCAGCAACTATGCCTCCAGCAATTCAGAAATTAGCACAAACTTTTATTAGGGAACCTGAGGTTTTTAAAGTAAAGGGAACAAACCAGTCAAGTGTTAACATAACTCACAGTTTTGTTGTTGCTGGACGTGGACATCGCTACGAGGTTCTAAGACGTGTCTTAGACCATTGTCCAGAGATCTACGGTATTGTATTTTGCCGTACTAAGAAAGAGACTGCAGATATTAGCGAAATGCTGCATAGAGACGGATATGAGATTGATTGTTTGCATGGCGATATGCAGCAGCTTGATCGAGAATCAGTTATTAGGAAGTTTAAGACTAAGAAATTAAGGATTTTGGCTGCGACAGATGTTGCTGCTAGAGGTATTGATGTAGATAGTCTTACTCATATTATTAATTATTCATTGCCAGATGATCCTGAGACTTATATACATAGGACTGGGCGAACAGCAAGAGCAGGGAAGAGTGGTATTGCTGTATCAATTATCGAGAAATCAGATCACAAGAGGATTGGTTTTTTTGAGAAAAAGATAGGAAAGTCTATTACTCGAATGAATATTCCTTCTGCTGATGAGATTTGTAGAAATCAGTTGGATTTCCTCTCTACATCACTAGAGACTCAGGGATTTAATATTGATGAGTTTAAGAATGCATATCCAGATATCTATCAGAAATTTAGTGAGATGTCTCGTGATGATATGTTGAATTACATTCTTGCTGCTGAGTATGGTAAAATCCATGAGTTTTACTTGAATAGGAAGGATCTGCAAGAGGTTAGTCTTGTCAGAGATTTCAATGATAGACCAAGTCGAGGTGGACGAGATAGTCGTGGCCGAGACAACAGTCGTGGACGTGATCGTGATTACGGCAATAGGGCTGGAGGCGGAAGGAGAGAAGACTCCTTTGCTAAAGGAAAGAGACCTTTTTCTGATGATAGACGAAGCACAGGTGGCTCTCCACGTAGAGAATCCGCAGGTAGTAACCAAGCTGGTTACACGCGATTCTTTGTAACTATGGGGCGAAAGGATAATATCTCTCCACGAGATATTATTGGTTTTGTAAATGAGTCAACAAATGTTAGAAACATCCCAATAGGTGATATCGATATCAAGGATAATTTTAGTTTCTTTGAGGCTGATTCATCATATGAGAAGATGATTGTAGAGAAATGCGATGGTGCAAGATTTATTAACAAGAAGATTGCACTTGAAGTTGCAAAAAAAAGATAATAGTGTAATAATTATTTGAAAAACCCCCAAGCCAGATAACGGTTGGGGGTTCTTTTTTTTGTATAAAATCTTTTACAAGCTTATGTTAAGTTTAATCCTGAAATCATGGTGATCTGCTCCAGCTCTAGCTGAACCAACTTCCCATAGAGGAATGTATTGGAAGCTAATATCTATCCAATCCTTGGCAAAACCTAATCCTAGAGTTAGTCCATTTTCAATTTTTCCATTGTAGTTTTTGTTAAAGAGTAATGCATATCCTAGATGAAGATTCATGAAGTCTAGTGGTGCATATTTAATTCCTGTAAAGTTCCATGTTCTGAAGCTATGAGAATCTCCTATATTTCCCCAAGTCTTTATCTCTCCATCATAGAATAGTCCGAAGTTAGCTGCTGGTGTCTCTTCGATAAAGTTACCAAACATGAAGTTGAAGCTATATAGTACCTGGTTGAAGAGAGATACTTGTTTCGCAGTATCCTGTGTCCACATTGGTTGAGCCCAGTAGTAGAGATTCATGTCGAAGAAGCCTTCTGGGACACTGATATCAAAACTAGCCCAAGTTATGAATCCAGCTGTGACTGAAGGGTCATATGCATCTGCACCTTCACCTCCACCAGCATTTATTCCAACTGCAGCTTCTAATGCATATGTCATTGAGAAGTAGTCGTTAGCTGTATAGGTTACGCCTAATCCAGCATATATCTCAGTGTATGCAAACTCCGGTGCTGTTGATTCAGCACTCATTGAAAATCCAGGGAAAAAGTCTAGTTGGAAGAATAGATAGACATCATCTGTTAGACTAGCACCCGCACCAATCCAGGTAAATACTGTCATATCTAGGATTGGTGAGTTATTAAATCCTGGTTGCAAGGCATCGCTACCGTTTACAGGAACAAATACATCATTCTTGTTAGCCATTCCAAAATATGGATCCCATGTAATCTTCTTCTCTTCTTGAGCCTCATTTGCCTCTTGAGCCTCTTGTGTTGGTTGCGCTTCTTCACTGTTCGCCTCTTGAGCAAAAGCAGTAAAGCCTAGTAATAAAATCAGTGCAAGTAATATTAGTTTTTTTACGTTTTTCATTGCACACCTCCTAATCTCTTATAACAAATTTTAGCACTTTTCATTGTTAATATCAAAGAAAACGGAGAATTTTATAATATTTATTTAGATTTTGAAAATATTGAAAGAAATAATGAAAT
>JAFGXN010000042.1 GCA_016936615.1 Spirochaetales bacterium
ATTAATCAGAAGAATCAGGTCATAGGCATTGTAACTATGAAAAGCTCGAATGAGAACTTAAACTTTGCTCTACCTGTGGCTGAGGTTGAGAATTTTCCTGAGAATAGTGCTGAGATTAAGCTAGAACTTGTCTATCAGCTTCCAATACTTGGAGATTACAAGAAAAAAAAGGATTTTATCTACAAGGTGGTCTTGCCTCTTAACTTTAAAGTATTAAACAGAGAGATTGTGAATGCCTTTAAAATTTGGACTTCCGAGACTATTGAAGAGATTCGCAGCCAACTGCGTAACAAACTTTTTCCATATGGAGAAGGCTCAATTACTGGTATCTACAATATTTACGATGCGAGTTTTCCTTTGATATTTGCTGTTTCGGATGAAAATAGTGAGTGGAATCCCTATAGGCCTTCAGCTCGGCCAATAAGATTGGAGAATGGTGTTTCTGTGCAGGGTGGAGAGATTGCTAATCTTGCAATGGCTAGGCTCTCATCGTACAACTTAATTGCGGTCGAGGAGTTGTGGAACAATCCTGATTTTGTAATTGAGAATATCTTTACTGTCGCAAATTTTGTCCGAGATTTTGCTAATGAGAAGATTCGCATAATCAAGCCTGGAAAATTCGCAAAGAGTGAGAATTTTAAGGATTTTTATGGTCGTGAGTGGCAGATGGTTTCGTGGAATTTTGAGTACTCGGATCAAGTCCTTATTGCAATAATACATAAGACTCCTGATGGTGTCTTTATCATGTATCAGATTGACTCTAAATCCTCTGTCTCTATCGGGGTTGAACAAGATTATAAGTTTATGGCTGACTTTTTTTACTTAGCTTATAAGGGTAATTTTGAGCAGTGGGATATGTTTCTCAAAGATGAATCTACTCCTGCAGTTTTGAAAGAGACTAAGCTTCAATATGATGGAGAAAAGGTTGAGCTTAAAAATAAAAAATTTAACTTAACTGAGAGTTCTGGGAATTGGTTCTGGGATGAATTTAGCATTTTAGAGATTACTCTTGGCTATCAATTAAAGGATGACAAGCCGGTATGGGAGATACGAAATATCAATCTTGAAGACTCCTCTGAACAACCTTTGTTCTTGTCTATGACTTGTTATCTTCCATCTTCTGCATCAGCGCCACCGATGTATAACAAGAATTATAATCAAATTATAAATAATGAGAAGCCCTATGATGGTCAGATAATGCAGAACCAAAGTCGCAAATATCGTTACACTTGGTTGCACAAACAAGATGAGCTATTTGCAATATATTGCTCTTTTCCCAAAAGCATAAAAGATGATGAGATTATCAAGACCTCGACTGATATTACTACGCAAATGAGAGGGTTTGAGTTGGTCAAGGAGATTCCGCCGAAGGAAGAGGAGCCTGAACCAACTACAGTTGAATTATCGAAGCCTGAATCTAATAGACCTTGGGCAGATTTATTGATCAAGCCTCGAAGATAAGCTAAAAAAATAACCGACCTACATTGTAGATCGGTTATTTTTTTTATCATTTTCACTGATTTAAATTATCTTTCAAATTTCAACTTCCATGAGACCCTGGTATTCTCTTTTGATTTTATTGAGATTTTTATAAGGGATGAAGAGATAACCTGAACTGAAAATCTTACATCCACACATGCTTCGAAGCTTTCAGATATTTTGTTGTAGTTAAAATCTTTGGGGATTGCCACATATGCAAGATATTCTTCACCTCCAACGATTAGACTATCAGCTGAAAGCGTATCTGAATCCCACTTTTCAAAGAAGAGATCCACCGACGTTGAGGCTGTGTGCCGATTTGTTGCAACTGTAACTGGTGTCTCATCTATCTGAGCAATTGAGAGTATGCGCGAATCACCACCTTCGAGTGTTAGTTTTAGAGCATCTTCAGCTTTTTCGTAGAATTTTCCCTCCCAGAAATCAAACGCCACATAGCTCTTATCTGGATCAAGACCAAGCTGCGACAGGTCGTAGTCATAGCTTTTTGATTTATCTTCCCAGTTAAAGAATCCAACCGAAGTACGAGGGGTTCCATTTATTGGGGTTACCCAGACATTCGCTGTGTGAGAATCAAACAGGTCAGCTGGGCGAGAGAATAGATTGTGGGCTGGCATATTCTTCTGTAATAGCTCAATTCTCTTTTTTGGTAGAAATCTAAAGTCAATACTACTTGAATGTAATTGTCCAGTCAAACCGACCCAGCTTACAAGCGATCTAGCTTTTTTATATGGAATACTAGGTCTAACATATACAGGATCTGGATCATTATGCCAAACCCTCTTATTCAAGAAGTAGGTAGTAGCACCACTAAACGGACCTTTTTTCATCATATCCCAATTCGGACCATTATCAGGACCGATTCTCATTCCATCAACTAGTCCAAAAGAGGCACTCATTGTTCGCATATTTTGAGATAGATTACAACCGAGGATGTAGAGTTGTGGATTAGAAGCCTCTCTGACTGTCTTAAGACCTTCACGATATGCTTGCACGTTGGTGTAACTCTTATCAAAGAATACTGCATCTCCAAACCCATCTTCGACATAGTCAAAGTTCTCATATGCTATTCCTGTTGCAAGCCCTGTCCATAGCCCATCAATCTTGATATACTCGTATCCCCACTCGTTTGTGATTCTATTTGTAATATCTGCAGTATAAGCTCTAGCCTTTGGATTAGACATATCTAGAGATGTTCCACCCCAGAATAGGTCATATGGTGTTCCATCTTCTCGTTTCACAAATAAATCCTGCTTATCAGCAAAGAATGGATCATTCCAAGTCCCAGCAAACGGCATATACCAAATTCCTGGTACAAGGCCAAGTGATTTGATATAATCAGCTACAGGCTTCATTCCACCAGAGTATCTACCCCATTTATTAACCTTTGTAAAATCTTTTTTTGGTCCGTTGTAAAATTTTCCAGCCTGCCATCCATCATCAATCTGCACGACTGAGAACCCATATGGCTGTAATTTTCTGTGCGCAGCACGAGAATTTCCACGAATACTTACCTGATCCGAAGAACCAATATGGTACCAAGTACAGTAAACTGTAGGCTGCGGCTTTAAGTTTATCTCATACTCATCTGCAACTAGATCTGCAAATAACTCAAGACCATCTCGCAGATCCTCGAAGTAAGAAAAGATAAAGATCTCCATCTCCTCACTCTGACCTGCTTCGAGATATAATTTCCCATAGTCTAGTCGTGGAACAAGTGAATTAGAATCAGCTCCTATCCTCATGTCGATAAGACCACTTCCACGATAACCAGTCAACCATGCACCTAGATATCCTGAATGTGAGGATTTCTCAACAATGCAACCATATGTATATGAGATCTGAGATGTCATATTACCACCTGTCCCAAAGCTCTGGTAATCAACACCACTTGGTAAGCTAAGTGGTTCAAACTCAAATCGATTAAAAGTCTTTGACTCAGAATCTACATTCTTAAACTCTCTCTTCACAAAGACAAATGAGTAGTTATCATCTGTCAAAAATTTAACCCTGTACTGAGAATCTTCCCAACCTGTGTAGGCCATCTCCCTCTTTAAGACAAAATCCTTTCCTGATACAACCTTAGCACCAGCAGGAATCTCTTGAGTTAAGATTTTCCCATTTCCATAATCAAAGTAAAACGTATTACTTTCTTGTTTAATTTTAACTTCTGCGAATATCATTGTCGATAGACAACATAAAACGATTAATAAAATTTTTTTATTCATGAAACCTCCACATATATTGTAAAGGAGAAATCATAATTGATTAAGTTAAAAAATTATTAAAATCAGCGATATTTCGCAAAAAATTTCTCAGTCGGATAATCTACCTCGCCAAACCATTTGATCTGATACTTATCAACTGCCCATTCTAACAACTCCAAATCAGATTCTCTCGATTTTTTTGAAAAATAGTTATTATAGAGAGTGACATATGCAAGCGAGGCTAGCAACTCCTTGACCCTCTCTCTGTAGATCGCCTCACTTGTAACATGAAGCCCCTGATTTAAAATTTCTCTATATCTCTTCACATTTGAAGCAGAGAGATACCCTAACATATACAATGAAGGAGGATTATAGATCCAGAGCTTATCGTTGTATGATTTTTTCTTAATTAAATCTACATACTCCTGCACATATTCACTAGCCTCACCATAATAATTATCTATAAACTCCTTTTCTAGTGACACCGCATCACAATCAGGATTCCACAATAGCTTAGAAATAATATAGGCTCGCATCTGGGCAAAGCTTGACCCTGCAGTGTTTGTTCCTTGGCTGAAGACCCCTTTGACATTGTTATCACGAAAAAGTCGAATATTCCCCTGCTGTACCTCAGCCAAATTAGGAAAAGGCATCAAGTAGTGGTTAAAATTTATAGTGTAATCCCAAATAAAAATATTATCACTAAGGCTGCTCCACTCTTCTAAATATCTGATAAATTGTCTATCTTTCAAATAGTGGCTTGCAGTTAGTGGTCGCGACCGGTAGTTTTTTATATTGCATAAGACAATCCGGACATTATCAGCTGGCTTGATATTCTGCGGTGGTTTCACGCTATACCAATAAGACAAGGTTGTGACTGTGTAATCAGGGAAAAAACTTGCAATCTCATTGACATACTCAAGAATTGGTCCCATTTTTGAACCATATTTGATATAACCTTTAAGACATTCAGGACAAATACACCAATACTCACAATCCATTTGACTAAAATCTATATATAACACATCTTTGTCAGCCCAAAATGGCAGAGTTGGATTCTCTTTTTTGCTATGCTCTGAGAGATGCTTCTTTATATTCTCAACAACTATGGGAATTGTCTCCTTGCGAGAATAGCAGATTTGTAATTTCCGTCGATCTTTGTGACGACGGCTGTAAAATTCTGGATTAGAGTCCTGCCACTCTTCGGGTGGAAGATATCTAAATGCTGTGTGAACAAAACCAAGCCAAGAAGGAACATTCCGGGAATATCCACCCTCGATTTTATTATATGTATTCCTATTCAATCTCCATATCAATGCTGTCTCTGGATCACAGGCTGGATAGTTGTAGAGCTCACGCCAATCAAATGCTGGTCTCTGGAAATTTGAAATTTCAGGAATAGTAAAATTTTTTATCTGAGGAATCTTAATACAATCTGTAGCAAACCAGCGACACCCAGCATACGCCTCAAAAAACTCATATACGCCGTAGATAATTCCTCGTTTTCCACCAGAGATATAGAGATTATTTTTCTCTGTAAAAATAACAAAGGCATCGGTTGCGCTAAATTCATCTAGCGTCGATTCGTCAATTTGGTCATACGAATGACCAATATAGATTGCTCGCGGGTTGCGATTAACATTGCTAGCGCTACCACGCTCTAAAACAGAACCAGTCACCTGTTCGAACAAATTCGCAAACTCTTTAGCTGCAAAATCCTCAGATAACGTTGGGTTATCAGCCATGACAAGCAGATACTCGCTCCTACCATCACGGGCAAGCTCGATTCCAAAACTTTTTACAAACAAAAGCAACAATAAAACTATAAATATTATTTTTTTCATACAACCTCTACAAAAGTTTACCACTAATTTTGATTTTCTTAATTAAAATTACTTTAAGAATAGGCTTATAAAACCTTAAAATGATGAATTAAAATCCATATACAGGAAAATCTACAAGATTGGAACGCCGTAACGACTCAAAAGATCAGAATAAAATGGGGTTGACTTCATCTTTCTCAATGACTCATCAAATCTATCTAAGATTGAGAGATATTTTGATTGTTTAGAAACAAAAAGATAGAAATTCACAGAGTCTAAGACTTCTGGAAGCTTAACAATGTGGTTAGAATAGTCAAATAAATTTATAATTGCGTCTCCTGAGAGATCAGCTTGAACCCATGCATCAGACCTGCCAGACAATAGCATATGAAAGATGCTCTCAGGATTATAGACAACAGTCAGGTCAAACCCGTTTTCTTTGGAAAAAAGGCTCTCTCCATATCCATCTCCCTTGTATGTAACTAACTTCAGCTCTTTTAAATCATTGTATGAGCTAATACTTGATAATTTCCCATAAACATCCTTATTATTTGCAGCAAGATAGACAACAAGATTTAAGGTAAATATTGGTTCTTTACTATTTATGCTATATCCAAGTCGTTCCGGCGTAACAATTGTGATCATTGCATCAGCAAGGTTATTCCGAACAAATGTTTGTGCTCTAAGCCAAGGATAAACATCCGCGGAATAATTCACATTTAAATCCTCGACTAAGATCTTATCCAAAATTTCAGCATAGAAACCCTTAAATAATCCGTTTTCTATCCTAAAAAACTTATCCATTCCACTAGGCGCTACGAATCTGAGTTCCGAAAAGACAGGTATTGTTAACAATAGAAAAATTATAAAAAATAATTTCCTCATTGCTTATTATACAAGTAGATCTTGATTCTTGGCAAGTATAAATATATTTCACTGAATATTATTAATCTTATAGAGCTACTATCTATTTTTTGCATTAAGGTAATTTCGAATATATAATTAAGATATGAAAAATAATATTAAAAGATTTTTAAAAGTCTATAATGACCGTCCATACATTGTACAACTTAAGGCAAAGGCTTTCTTTTGGTATCTAATTGCCTTTACTTCATTGATCGTTTTGCTGGAACTTCTAGGATTCTATCTTGCTTCAAAAGACAAGATAAGTATGACAGTTATCTATCTACTTTGTGTAGTAATTATAATGATTGCTCTCTCATTTATTTTATTAAAAAAAGGATATTATTCAATATCAACTGGTATTATTTCTATGACTAGCACACTAATAGTCGCAGCTGGATTTATCTTGATTCTTTTTCAAGATCGTTACCATGTCTTTTACGCATACATTTTCTTTATGTTATTTATTATTATTCAAACTGCCCTATTCTGTAATCTGAGACTAATCGCAACATCGTATATAATTTTTTCGATATCGATAATTACGTTTTTTACCATGGGAAGTAGCAAATTCGATGCAGCTTTCAAAGAAAATTCGACAATGGCCATTGCGACCTCCCTGCTGACTCTATCAATCGCTTATATTCTCTGCACAATAATTGGAATAATCAACAGATCTGCCCTAAACAAGACACAAGAAGAGAGTGATATAAATAAAAAACAGAATAAGACTCTATCAAATATTTTTAACACTGTCAGTATTACCTCAGATGATATCAACAAGACTGTAGGAATTTTAAAAACAGCATCTGAAGATTTACAAAAGAAAGCAATTGAGCAGACTCAGGATGTAGAAAATATCTCATCTCTACTAGAAAATATGACCTTTGCAGTATTAAACAATACAGAATCAGCTGAGACAGCGAGTATTCTTACAAATAAGATAAACTCTCAGATGCAACGAGGAAGTCAAGCTGTCGATAGAACCTCTCTAGCTATGAAAAAAATTATAGAACAGGTCGGAACAATTGGAGATTTCTCTTCGAAGACAAATATGCTTGCCTTAAATGCTGCTATCGAGGCAGCTCGAGCTGGTGAGTCTGGTCGCGGCTTTGCTGTAGTTGCGAGTGAGATTAGGAAGCTAGCAATCAAGAGCCAGGAAGCTGCAGAGAAGATAAATAAGGTCTCCTACGAAAGTCAGGAAATATCAAATGAAGCAAAAGAGATTATTGATTTGACTGTTCCAGAGGTTGAGGAGGCGACTAAGCTAATCGACAGCATTTACCAAGAATCTTCGAACCAGAGTGATAAAATAATCGAAATAAAGAATAAAATGAACAATCTGAACAAGATTAAAGATGCTGATGCTGCTGAATCTGAAGAGCTTGCTGCTGAATCTGAGGTTCTAACAGACCAAGCACAGAAACTAAAGCAAATTATTAACCAATTTAAAAAGCAGTAACACTATCGTTACTGCTTCGCTTAATCTACAAGACACTCTTCTCAATCTCTCTAATCTGACTCCGATAGAGATCAGTGACAGAGCTACCATAATCTGCTATCAATTGAATAATATTTCTCGGATACTCTTCTGAATCAGCACCATTTAATCGGTCTCCCGCATCCCCAAGTCCTGGTAGGATGTAGGCCTTTTCATTCAGCATTGGATCCATCCATAATGTGTAGACCTTAATATTGTCAATTGCCCTTATCACTCTCAAAGAGCCTTTCAACGCAGAAATTACATTTAAAAAGGTAATACTCTTTGGCTTGATATCATTCTTATTCAAATAATCAACAATAGTATAAAGGCTCCCACCTGTTGCATTCATCGGATCTGCAAATATCAGATCTTTTCCATTTAGCATCTCAGCAGTAAAATATGATTTCTTCAAATCCATAACATACTGCATATTCGACTCACTCTTCTCATCATTTCGCTTGATTCGAAAAAGAGCAAAAGGTGTGACATGATTGCACGAAGAGTACTCTTCTATCTCCTTACTAAAGATCATTGATGGAAGCAATGCTCCTCTAAGCATAACACACATAACAGTATCTTTTACCAAATCATCAATATATGGAATCTTGTGAACAGCATAATTCTGAACAGGGAAATTAACCGGAGTCTTCTCGACAATGTAACTTCTCTTGTCAGAGACAAAGCCTCCAAAGGCAAGGTTAAATAGCAGCTCAAATGATCGCTGAATATAATAGACAAACTCATTATGGTTAGTCTTTGGATCTCTTAACTTAGCGACAAGCCTTGAAGCCTCGCCACGAACCTCCCGCGGTGCAGAGAATGGATAGACAAAAAGATTATCCTCTTCAGCAACTATCTCTTGAATCTTATCGCCAATTAACTGATATAAATCTATAATCTTCTGATACTCAGTCTGTGACTGATTCTTCTCATACTCAACAAACAGATCCATACACTCACTATACAATCTTGAGACCTCATCAAGATTAACCTTATCCTTCTCAGTCAAAAACCCATCTAAATCAGATGCTTCTAAAATAACGTTGCTCACAATATCCCCCTAAGCTTAATCGAAGTTAACTTCTGGCAAGACCTTACTTGCCTCAGATGCAGAAAACAGAGGTTTCTCAGAATATCCCTCTTTATCTGCGATACCTTTATAAATTTTCTTCTTAATCATAATATTATAATTTCTCACTGCTAGATTATAATCCCGTCGAGCAGTTGCTAGTCTATTCTCAGTTCCTTCTAATTGGTCTTGCAAGGATCTAAAATTCGCATCAGACTTCAAATTCGGATAATTCTCTACAATAACAAGAAGCCTGGACAAAGCTGAATTTAGCTCAGTATTTCCTTCCATCTTCTCTGAAAGGGAGTTCCCACCTGCTAATTTACTTCTAGCCTCAGCAATCTGTGTAAATATCTCTTTCTCCTGACTTGCATATCCCTTCACGGTATTAACTAAATTAGGAATCAAATCACTTCGACGCTGTAATTGATTATCTATTTCAGCTTCCATAGCACTAACCTGTTCATGAAGAACAACAATCTTATTGGGAACCTTAATAAAGTACCAGAACAATCCGCCACCAATAACAACCAACAACACTGCTAATACTGCAATAATTGAAAAACTTTTCTTTTCTGCCATATAAATCTCCTTATATAATTAAAATCCTCGCGAAGCACCACCGCCACCAGAGGATCCGCCTCCGAAGCCTCCAAAGCCACCGCCACCTGATGATCCACCACCAAAGCCTCCGCCATAGTAACCACCACCACTTCGACCTCTTGGGCCACTGCCACCTTTTCCACCTTTTTTGGAAAAAATAAAACTTATCCCTATTATAAACAAGAAAAAGAAGAAAAAGAAGATTAAATAATCCTTCTTAGAATTTGTAGACTCAGTTTGTTCTTGATCCAATCTATTATATGCTCGTGTGATATCTAATTGAGCAGGGTCAATACCTGCCTCCTTTGCAGCAACAACTAGCACAGCTTCATGACCAAGCTGAAGTCCTTGTGCAAAATTATCATCCTTAAAAGATGGCACCATATAATTATCAAGAATTATTCCAGATCTCATATCAGTCAAGGCTCCTTCCATACCATAACCTACTTCAATTCTGACCTTTCTCTCTTTAACCGCTAAGAGAATTAAAACCCCGGTATTCTTCTCCTTACTGCCAATTCCCCACTCTCTAAAGAGTTGAGTTGAAAAAAATTCAACAGATTCCCCCTGAAGGTCTGGAACTGTCACAACTGCAACCTGATAGCCTGGTGCTAACTCATTTAGTCGCATAGACTTACTCTCGATAAGAGCTTCAGTCTGAGCATCTATCACATCAGCAAAATCATTAACATACCCCCGATATTTGGGTAGATCTAGATCTGAATATGCTATTGAAACGATAAATAAAAAAAATAAAATTGAAACTTTTTTTTTCAAAGAAGGCCTCTCTTCGATTATAAGATTGATGCCGAAGCATACACATATATTATAACAGAAAAATAGATTTTTTATAGAAAAAAAATGAATTTTTCTGTAAAATAATTATTACTATGGGAAAAATAAATCTTTTAAATCAATCTGTTGCAAAGAGAATCGCGGCTGGTGAGGTTATCGATAGACCCTACTCAGTTGTAAGAGAATTGCTAGACAACAGCATTGATGCTAAATCAAGTTCTATCACTCTCACAATCGAAGAAGGTGGTTGCAATCTAATTAAAGTCGTAGATGATGGCGAAGGAATGGATGAAGAAGACATAAAAAAGTCTATTTTATCACATGCTACAAGCAAGATAAACTCGCTAGCAGATTTCTCTAGGCTAGATACCCTCGGGTTCAGGGGTGAAGCTCTCTCAAGTATTGCTGCCTGCTCGAAGCTAACCCTAGTATCAAAAAGCCAACAATCACGAGGATATAAAATTATCTGCGAAGACTCTAAGATTGTCGATGAAGGCGAAACCTCAGCGAATATCGGAACATCTATCGAAGTAAAAGAGCTTTTCTATAATATTCCTGCGCGAAGAAAATTCCTCAAATCTGCTGGGGCAGAGACCCGCGCAATCAATGAGGCTTTTCTCGAAAAGGCTCTGCCATTTAACCAGATAGAGTTTAAACTTTTTTCCAACTCTAAATTAAAATTTTTCCTACCTAAATCATCGTTGAAAGAGCGAATGGCAAGCGCCTACCCGTCTGACATTTTGGCTGAAAATATATTTGAAATTGATAAGAATTTTACTGACTATTCAGTTAAAATCCTTGGATATTCGCCTAACTACTATCGCCGAGACAGAAAAATGATTAAAATTTTTGCAAATAATCGATTTATCGAAGACTTTGGTTTATCTCAAGCTGCAGAATATGGGTATAGGCATAATCTTCCAGGCGGTTCATTCCCAATTTGCTTTATATTTCTGACTGTTAATCCTCAATTTGTTGATTTTAATGTTCACCCAGCAAAGAAAGAGGTAAAATTAATGCATAAACGAGAAATTCATCATGCAATTTCAAGCATGCTTACAGATTATCTACTTCGCAGAGAAAGCAACACAATCGAAAAGAAAGATTATGCTTCACTTGAGAGGAATTTTGCTACTTTTTTAGATACTCCTCAGAATAACCAGAGGCAATCCTTCAAGAAGTCTAGCTTTGATGATCCAATTTTGGCAAAATATATCCAATCCTCGCGTGAGGAATCTAACTTTATTGCTGCTGAAAATATAACAGAGGCGATTGATATTATGGAGGAAGGAGAAGAGGATAAAAAAGAGTCTGAACACATTATCAACCAGATCAAGAGCCCAATTTACACGCAACCAAGCAATAATTTCAGATACTACGGTCAGTTATTTAATCTATTTCTTATTGTCGAAGCTAACGATGCACTCTACCTGATAGATCAGCATGCTGCAGATGAACGATCTCTTTATGATAAATTCAGCAATGATATATCTGAGCAGAGATTATTGATTCCTTACAAGCTTGAACTAGACTCGAGTAGCCAGGATTTTTTAAGGAAAAATCTAGATCTCTTTTCGCAGCTGAAGGTTATTATTACTGAAGGTAAAGATGGTTTCTTTATCGAATCGCTGCCAAGCGGATTCAAGGGAGATGAAAAAAGTATCGAAGATTTCATTGTTAGCGAAAGACCTAGCACAAGTGATTTGCGGAAAGAGTTCTTCGCTAACATGGCGTGCAAAGCAGCGGTAAAGGATGGTGATATGCTAAGTTACTCAGCGGCTATCGACCTAATCAACAGGACATTTGATCTCCCAGAAAAGCGATGTCCTCACGGACGGCCTGTTTGGCATATTGTTACAAAACAACACCTCTTCAAGCTGATTGGACGAATTGTCTAGGATTATGCTGAACCTTTTGCCTTAATATCTAAAACTGTAAGTTGTAACTGCTCTATATTCATGTAATAATTTCGACCTAATCGAAAGACTATATCAACTTGCTCGCCGAGATTAAAATCAATTCCAACACGGTCAGCTGCATTCCAAAAAAGTGCTGGCCACCGCTCAGATCTCTTCTCTTTTGTCTTGGGATCTACAGAATCCACCCTAATTAAGAGTTTCAGATGCTTTGCAACGCCTTTCCCGATAATGTTAATATCATCAAGAATAGCTCCTTTAACAGAGAATACTAGAGGTTGGTTACCCTCGCCATATGGTTCAAATTGATTAACTAACTCAATTAACTTTGGATTTAACATATGAGAAGGCAGATCTGCATCGATGTAGATTGATTCCTCTTCCTTCTCGATCTCATCCATCTCTAAAACATAGCTTTTGAAAGAATGAAGAAATCCATCCCATTTATCATGGGTAATATGAAAACCTGCAGCAAAATCATGACCACCAAAATCTTCAAAATATTCAGTAAAGTTCTCCAAGAAGTTTTTGACATTCAATCCTCCATAACTTCTCATAGAACCAACAATCTTATCATCCAGAAAACAGGCAACAATTGTCGGTGCTGAAAAATACTCAGCAAGCCTTGTCGCTAAGATTCCAGTTATTCCCCGGTTAAACTCCTTGCTCGCTACAAGCACAATCTTGTTATTCAACTCTTTGAAAGATGCTTTAGCTTGTGGAAAAATAAAATTCCAAGCATCTGAGCCTAGTTTTTTTCGCTTAGCATTCAGCTGGACAATCTCTGCTGCCATCTGTGAGATCTCACTCTGATCCTCCGACATAAAAAAATCAAGCGCCTTTGTAGGAACTCCTAACCGGCCAGTAGAATTTATCAGTGGAGATATCTGCCATGAAATATCTATTGAAGAGAGATCCTTACCAGCTATCTTCTGTAACATTAGCAACTCATGAAAGTGCTTAGAAGGATTTGTGTTAATCTTCTCAATGCCTTTCTTAACAATTATTCTATTCTCATTCTCAAGTGGCATCATATCTGCAAGCGTGCCTAAGGCAATCAACTCAATATTATCATCAAAAAAACTCTGAATACTATCGCCTTCTCCAAGATTTAAGATAAAGCTATAAAACATATTAAAAAGTATATCTATCTCGGTTAAAGGTTTATCCTGATACGCAGATAACTTACTCTTCACAGATAACCTTAGCAGAGATTGATTCTCTAATTTTGGAAACATCTGACAGATATAAGGATAGAGATCTATCAATTCTATATCAACATTTTCTCCAAATATTCGCTTCAACATCCTCTCTTGTATCTTTGCATCATAGACAAACAACTCTTTACCTATAAAAAACTTACGCAACTTATCATTCTCAAGCTGAAGAATATTTGGGCAGAGAGTAAGTTCTAATTTATCTACGATTTGAAGATTCTGGACAATAACAGCTTCAAGAATATATGTATCATTACCCGGCTTGATATTAAACAAGGTCACAGGGTGGTTATACATAGCAGAGAAGCCAAATCTAATAGCTGCAGCGAATTTGAAAGATACAACACATCCAGCAAGGTGGGCAAAAGGATAACCTGAATCTTCGAGTTTAGGGTTCAAAATTGCAAGTGCTTCAGGCAGGTGCTCAGGCGGATTATGATGATCTGTTACAATAACATCTATCCCCTTTGACTTAGCATACTTAACTTCGTTAAGACACGAAATCCCACAGTCTACAGTGATTATCAAAGAGATATTCTTCTCAAAACACTTATCAACAACCTCCATTGTCAAACCATAGGCATCATCGCCATCTGGAACTGCAATCTCAACAGCAATCTTTCGTTTTAACAACTCTTTGTAGAGAATCACAGTAGCAGTAATTCCATCAACATCTCGATCCCCAAAGATTAGAACCTTCTCTTTTTCTTCATAAGCGTGCAAGACACGGTCTACAGCTAACTCCATCTCAAAGAAATTAAAGGGATTATGTAAAAAATTAAAATTATTTTCTAAAAAAAACAGGATCTCTTCTTTATCAACTATTCCACGTCGAACAAATATAGTCGCTGCTAAGAGATCTAAATTGTATCGAGAAGACAAACTTTTTATAGTATTAGTATCAGCATCTTTTTTTAACCATTTCATCTCCTACATAGTAACAGATTTTCAGATAAAAATAAATGCAAAAAAGCTAATTTCTAACTGTTTTATAATACTCAAGAAAACTAAATTTCCTATTTGTAAAATCCTCAAGCAAACTAACCAAGATATCAAAGAGTTTCATCACTTTATCTTGCTCTAGTTCAATCTTGTAGGCATCAACAAGCTTAAATCTTAACGAATAGTCAATATAATCGAGAATCTCCCGTTCAAGATAATAGGTCCCGATATGATTGCAACCTTTGCAGACAATAGAAAAATCCTGTGTTAAATATGCAGCAGTCTGAATCGAATCACCACAGATTGAACAATCTTGTGAACCATGATAAAACCCTGCAAATGCGAGAAAACGCAAGATAAATTGACAAACCTGCAGTTCAAGAAGAGATGGTCCACGCTCAAGCAGGCGAAGCCAGACATCAAACAACTTAAAGACCTTATCAGCGACTCCACCAGCATATGTATACCTGATTATCTCTGAACAGAGCCCAGTCAAGGCATAGACCTTCACATTGTTCCGAATCATCTCAATCTGCACAAGATTAGAGACAGATTTGATCGACCAATCATCCTTGACCGGATTGTGATATAGCTGAAATTTTCCAGAAACAAAGAGATCACTTGCCGCAGCAAGCTTGCTCTTTGTCTTAGTCGCACCATGTGCGACAACATTCAAAATCCCATGAGACGGCGTTAATAATTCTACACTCTTGTTTATCTCGCCAAATCGTCGCGAATTTAAGACAATCCCAGGCAGTTCTATAAATCGATTTCCCATCTAGGTTCGTGGAGCCTTCCATGGGTCGACAACATTGACTTGAGAATCTGTTATAACTAGATAGAGAGCTGGCGCCTGATCGTGGTAATTCACATCGAGCTGACCAAGAACCTGACCTTTTTTTACCATATCACCAAGACTTACATTTACCACACCCAATCCAATATACGAGTATCTATAGTGGTTCGAGGTCTCTACAAGCACCACATAACCAAATCCTCTGTGTGGAGCAATCCAGACAATTGTACCCTCTGAGATAGCCTTAACCTCCTGCCCACGCTGACCAATTATCTTAACACCATTAAGGCGACCTGATGATTTTTCAACAGAACCATTAAGTGGCCAAAAATTATCTGGATATTTCTTCGTAGATGGTGGATTCACAGGTGAATTCGTAGATTTATCATCATTGCTAGGTTTGACCTCTTGCTGACTAGAAGGACCAGAACTGTTGTTAGAAGATTTTTTTACAAGAATCTTCTGGCCTGGCTTGATAACAGACTCCTTAGTCAATTTATTTATCTCTAAAAGCTGGCTCACAGCCATCTTAAATTTTCTAGCAATCCCATATAGAGTATCCCCAGGCTTTACAACATACTCAATCAAATCTGAAGACTTTTCCTTAGTTGGAATAATAAGTTTCATCCCAGCAAGAAGTTGCGATGGCGAAGTCATATTATTAGCCTTCATCAACTCCTCTTGAGATATTCCAAAGCTTCTTGCAATAGAGTAAATTGTATCTCCTGATTTAACAGTATATGAATCCTGAGCATAAAGAGAGATGTTTAAAATAAGAAAAATTAAAATTAGCAGCTTTTTCATAAATATTCCTATCAGTTTTATATTATATTATCGGAAGATTTAAAGATTTTTTCATATTTTTTTTAAAAAAATTCGTCTTTTAAAAGTATTTTAAGTATATTTATTGGGTGAATATTTTTTATCCTAAAAAGATTGCAATAACCATTTTATTCACTCTCCTTACATTTACAATATCTGCTGAAAAGATAAAAATTTACACTTCTGAATTACCTCCATATCACTTTTTCGAAGAGAATATTATTACAGGAATTGCTACCGAGATAGTAATGGCAACTCTCCAAGAGGCAGGACTCCCACACTACCCGATAATAACAATGCCCTGGGCAAGATCTTTTATAATTGTTAAAAATGAAAAAAACTCAATGTTATTTACAGCTGTTAGAACTCCAGCTCGCGAAGAGGATTTTCTCTGGGTTGGGCCAATTATACCTGAAAAAGATGCTCAGCTGAAGCTTTGGAAATTGAAGAGAAGAACAGAGATTAAAATATCTTCAATTGATGACTGTAAAAAATATAGAATCGGTGTTATTCGCGATGCAATGCCATTTACACTTAAAAAACATAATTTTCCCCCTGAGTTAATTACCCAAACCAATACTGAAGATCAAAGAATCAGTATGTTGCTAGCTCAAAGGATAGACTTGATGCCTATGACAGAATTAAGCCTTTGTAACGGGTCACATAAAATGAAAAAATTGACATAAAGAATGAAATAAATATCTAAAAAATTGACATAAAGAATGATAATCTTGGC
>JAFGXN010000043.1 GCA_016936615.1 Spirochaetales bacterium
ATACTTTAATAACAAATTAAGTTTTTTTAATACATCTTATATAATTACATTTAAAATCCTCTATTGCTTGACCAGTTGTCGCTAGAAAAGTATAATTACAAAAATGGTAGGTTATTATGGACGTTAGAGTTAGATACGCACCATCTCCAACAGGATTACAACATATTGGAGGTGTTAGAACAGCACTTTTTAATTACTTCTTTGCAAAATCTCAGGGCGGTAAGTTTATTCTGAGGGTTGAAGATACTGATCAAGAGAGATATTCTGATGAGTCATTGCAAGATTTATACGACACTTTTAAGTGGTTAGACATACATTGGGATGAAGGTCCAGATGTCGGTGGGGAGTTTGCTCCATATGTCCAGTCGGAGAGGCAGGCTATCTATCAGGAGTATGCTCAAAAGCTTATAGATGATGGTATGGCCTATTATTGCTATTGCTCTTCAGAGCGTCTTCAGCAGCTTCGAGAACAACAAGTTGCGTCGAAATCAAGTACTCAGGGATATGATAGGGCTTGTCGTGATTTGACAGCAGAGCAGAGAGCCGAGTATGAGAAGCAGGGTATCTTGCCTGTTATTAGACTTAAAGTTCCAGAAAAAGGTGTGACAGCCTTTGATGATATCTTGTTAGGGACAATCAAGAGGCAGAATTCCGATATATCTCCAGATCCTGTAATTATGAAGAGTGATGGAATGCCTACTTATCATCTAGCAAATGTTATTGATGACCATTTTATGAAGATTACACATATCTTGAGAGCTCAAGAGTGGATTCCTTCAGGACCTTTGCATGTGATTATGTACAAGGCTTTTGGCTGGGAACCTCCGATTTATTGTCATCTTCCTATGGTTATGGGAAAAGATGGGCAAAAGCTTTCAAAACGTCATGGTTCGACAAGTTTACGTGATTTTATCAAGGATGGGTATCTCCCTGAGGCTATAATCAATTATGTGACAATGGTTGGCTGGTCCTATGATGACTCTCGCGAGTTTTTCACAAAAGAAGACCTAGAACAACTTTTTTCCATAGAAAAAATAAACAAAGCTCCTGGTGTCTTCGATTATAAGAAGTTGCAGTGGTTTAATGGCCAATATATTAGGCAAAAGAGCGACTCTCAGTTAGCAGAATTGGTTCTGCCATATCTTCAAGATGCCGGGTTTGTTTCAAATCCAACAACAGATAAGCAGAATCAGATCTTGTTCCAATTGATTCCTATAGTTAAGGAGCGACTTAGATTGCTCTCTGATATAGTTGCTGTCTCTGAATTTTTATTCAAAGGACCAAAAGAGTATGAAGCTGAGCTTTTAATTCCAAAGAAAAAGCAAGCCTCTGATGCTGCCGCAATTATTGCATCGTTGAAGAGTTCAATTTTACCTATCTTTGATATGAGCGATAGTGATGCTGAGGCTTATATTGTTGAGGAGATTAGCAATCAAGGATTTAAGACAGGGGATTATCTGATGGTTCTGAGAGTTGCCTTGACAGGTTCTACAGTTTCTCCTCCAATTGTCGAATCAATAAAAATTTTTGGAAAAGAAAAGAGTTTAGCAGCTTTAGATGTTGCAGAAAATAAGATTTTATCGTTAATATAATAATTATTTTGAATGAGGTAGTAAATGGCAAATAAGGTTACGATGGAAAAAATAGTCTCTTTATGTAAGAGAAAAGGATTTGTATTTCAGTCATCTGAAATTTATGGTGGTTTATCATCTGCTTGGGATTATGGTCCTTTAGGTGTTGAGTTGAAGAAGAATATTCAGAATTTTTGGTGGAAGGAGATGACTCAGCTTCAAGATAACATTGTTGGTCTTGATGCTTCTATCTTGATGCATCCAAAGGTTTGGGAGGCTTCAGGTCACGTTGAGAATTTTTCTGATCCTCTTGTAGATTGTAAAGAGTGTAAAAGCCGATTTAGAGCTGATCAGATAGATTTGACAGCAGCATGTCCTACATGTGGAAATAAAGGAACATTTACTGAGCCTAGAGATTTTAATTTGATGTTTTCTACACATTTAGGACCTGTTAAAAATGATAATAATATTGTCTATTTGAGACCAGAGACAGCTCAGGGTATCTTTGTTAATTTCAAAAACGTCGTAAATGCCTGCAGATTAAAGGTTCCTTTTGGAATTGCTCAGGTTGGTAAGGCTTTTAGAAATGAGATTGTTACAAAAAATTTCATTTTCAGAACTTGTGAATTTGAGCAGATGGAGATGCAGTTCTTTTGTAAGCCTGGTGATGATGATCAGTGGTTTGATTATTGGATGAAGAACAGGATGGAGTATTACTCGAAGCTGGGGATTCACCCTGAACATCTTAGATTTCATCAGCATGGTTCAGATGAGTTAGCACACTATGCAAAAGATGCATTTGATATCGAATTTTTGTTTCCAATGGGTTGGCAAGAGCTTGAGGGTGTTCACTCTCGAACTGATTTTGATCTTTCTCGACATACAGAATATTCTGGAAAGAAGGATTTAATCTATCAGGATCCAATTACAAACGAGAAGTATATTCCATATGTAATTGAGACCTCAGCAGGATTGACTAGAAGTGTTCTTATGGTTCTTTGTGATGCATATGATGAAGAGGAGTTAGAGGGCGGAGATGTTAGAACTGTTATGCATTTTCATCCACGGATTGCTCCGATTACTGTTGCAGTATTGCCACTTGTGAAGAAGGATGGTATTGACGAGCTAGCTTCACAGATTGAGAAGGGTTTAAGAGAAGATTTTAGAACTGATTATGATTTAAGCGGTGCTATTGGTCGTCGATATCGACGCCAGGACGAGGTAGGAACACCTTTCTGTGTTACTGTTGATTACGAAACAAAAGAAGATAATGCTGTAACTGTTAGATTCAGAGATTCTATGGAACAGAAGAGGGTTCCAGTCGCTGAACTATCACAGTTTTTAAAGGATTCCATAAAAAACTATTCAAGAACATAGATTGGTTTTGAAAATAAAAATGCTGTCCAGAAGGGCAGCATTTTTTTTAATGTATTTTTAATAATGGGTCTTAAATAGTGTGTTATTATTTTTTTATGAAAAAGTTTATAATGATTTTAAGTGTTTTATTTTTTTCTTGTTTATCTGATAATGAAGATGCTACTTCTTCAAAGTTTAGGGTCACACAATTAGCAATGACTGTTGCGGATATAGATAAATCTATGGATTTTTATAAAGAAATCTTTAGTTTTGAATTTGCTGGCAGGAAGTCATTAAAAGGAAATCTTGCTGCCTCAATTCAAGGTTTAGATGATGTCGATGCAACTTATGGTTGGCTTGTCGATGATTCGGATTTTTTTCAGCTAGAATTTTTCCAATATTCTAAACCTGTTTCATCTAGTGATTATGAGTCTTCAAATTTCCCCTTCTTTGTCGTTGGTGTTTCTGATTTAAATGTGGTTAAAGATGCTTTGAAAGAATTTTCTATAGATTGGACAGTTTCTGATTTTTTAAACTGGGAAGAGTTTGGAGAAATGCTTTGCTTTTTTGATTTAGACGGAGTGGAAGTTCGTGTTTGTGAAAATATTAGTTCTGATGATTTTCTTGCTAGATTTATTGGTGCAGGTGTGAATGTATCATCGATTGATGATTCTTATGAATTTTTTTCGAGCATTCTCTCTTGGGGCAGTGAAAGATCTTTAGATAGTAAAATAACATTGGATGATTCCTTTGGGCATAAGATTGAATTGATTTCATCTGACAAAATTTATAATCATAATATTTACGATTTAGGAATATCTCATCTCTGTTTTGGTTCTAGGGACAGAAAAAGTTTTTTAGATCTTGATTCACATCTAAGAGAACAGGGTCGGGTTGCTAATTCTAAGGCTATGGATGTTTTGTTTGGTGGAAGTGTTTATTATAAGCCGTTTGTCGAGTTCTCCACTGTTGTTGAGCTTATGTATTTGAAAGAGTGGGCTGATAAGTCTGCAGGATTTAAGCCATTAAATTAAGCTGAAAATTTGACTTTTCCTTAAATTTTATAATACTTAATTTAGAAGTATTTAAAAATGGAGGATTTATGTCGGATTATCAGTATCATTTAAAGGTTGCAACAGAGAAAATTTTAAATAATAAAAAGTTTTCGAGTTCAGTGCCCTTTGTCTCAGAGATTAAAGAGTCTAAAAATCGAGATTTGCAGTTTCTTTTGCAGAAAATGGATTTGGGAAAGATGGTTTTGAAGAACAGGATTGTTGCGACTCCTCCTTGTGATGCGACTCTTTTGACTAAGGATGGTAAAATTGATAAAAAGGCTTTTTATACATATATAGAAGAGGCTCGAGAGGGTGTCGGTCTGTTGCTTTCAAGTCCTGTGAAATTGGCGACAGTTTCGTATGCAAAGAATGAGTCGTTGGTTCGGTTGTCTGAGTTAGATGATTTGCAACGATTGATGATTCTTTATAATGAGGCAGGAAAAAGTGTTAGAGCAGAAAACTCATCCTTCTTCTTAAATGTCGGTGTCTTTGAGCCTTCGGGGGAGATTGAGGAATCTACTTTTTCTGTGTCAAAGATGAATAATCGTAAGAAAATATTCTTGTACAACCTGAGAATGGAGAAGGTTGCAACTATGGCTAAGGAAAAATTTATTGATGGAGTTATCTTGACTGGTCATGAGCGATTTTTTCTTGGTTTGTCAAAGATAAAGCCTATGAAGAGTTTGAATATCAGGAAGGCTGTAAACTCTATCTCTGTATTAAAGAAAAATTTACAGAATGATGCAATGATCTTTTACAATATTGATTTATTTGCTGTTTTTGAAGAGTTCTCTCTTTCGTGCTGCACAAGAAAAATCACTAGCAAGTACAAAAAATTCCAGTCGTTTTTGAAATATTTAAAGGATTTAGTTGAAGTTGGAGTTGACGGCTTTAATATTGATTTTAGTCGCTATACTGAGACTTTTCTTCCAAGCTTCTCTTCATCCATGCCATATGCCTCATTTTACGATATAGTTGGTGTTGTTAAAGAGTATTTTACTGATGCAAAAATCCAGACCTTGTCGGGTCATGATGTCGTCCTTTTATCTTCTGGTAGAACTGAGAATATAGAAGCTGCAGAGACTGCAATACAGAGTGGAAAATGTGATTTGGTTTTGTTTGGAAAAAATGAAAATAGTTTTTTTAATTTTATGAACTCTGTCGCACATGAGTCGTTTATTAGTGCAGATTCTGTTTTAGAAGGTCAGACTCTTCCAAAGAAAAAAAAGATTGCAATCATTGGAAGTGGTCCTTCAAGTGTGCAAACTGCAATATTGGCTGCTAAACGCGGACATGATGTTGTCGTGTTTGAAAAGAATGCTAAGATTGGTGGTTCTTTTTTTATGTCAAAAAGCTCTGAACTTAATCATGTAATTGAAAATTATCGCGATTACCTTGAGGCTGAGCTCAAAAGTGCTTCATCTGCATATTCTTTGAAAATTTCACTGAACACAAAAGCTTCGGCTGGAATGTTGAAGAAGATTGGTTTTGATGCAATTATTGTTGAATCTGAGATTAAACAGAATGTTCCGAGTTTTTCAGGAATATATAAATCAAATGTAGTCTTTGCTTTGGATCTCTTGAAAGATTTAAGTATTGCCAAAAGTTCAAAGAATATTTTGATTATAGGTGGTGGAGATCTTGGTTGTGAAGTTGCGTATGTTTTGGCGCAGAATCCAGATGTCAATGTTCGGGTGCTTGAACAAAATCCTTTCTTTATGATGAATAAACCTTCTGGTCATCGTGGTTTTTTTATAAAAAAATTAAAGGAGTTAGGTGTTGATTTAATGAATTGTGCTAGATTAGATAGGATTGAGAATGGATTTGTCTCTGTCTCTCGAACTATTGATAATCCTCCAGATCCATACCTTTCTTGGATGCCGATTCTTCCTAATGATATAAATTCTGACTTAGTGAATAATCTTAATTTTTCTCGAGTAGAGACTATCTCTATCGAAGCTGATCTAGTAGTTCTCGCAACAAGTGATGATATGGATTCAAGCTTTTATAAAGAGTGTAAAGAATTATTTGCAGCACCGGAAATTTACTCAGTGAGTGATCCTGTCCTCTCTTCACGATATTACGGGGCAAGTTCGCAGGCCTTTTCGATGGGTTTGAATATTTGATAAAAATGGCTGCCTGAGATGGCAGCCATTTTATTATAGAGATTTTGTAAAATTTGCGACATTTTCAACAACTTTATCTGCAGCAAGGCTACTGTCGAAGTTCTTGATTAGGTTTTTTTCTGTATAAAAGTTAATAAGAGGTTGTGTCTCTTTTGTATATATCTCTAGTCGGTTAGATATTGATTCAATGTTGTCATCTTTTCGAGTGTATAGTTCGCCACCACACTTATCGCAGGTGTTTGTTTTTTTTGGAGGCATGTATTCTATGTGATAACCTTCTCCGCACTCTTTGCATAATCGACGTCCTGATAATCTTTTGATTACTTTCTCTTTTTCAATTTCAAGGTTTATAACACTATCGATTTTTGTAAAGGTTTCTAGAGCTTCAGCTTGTGTAATTGTTCTTGGAAATCCGTCTAAGATATATCCTTTTGCAGTGTCGTCTTTGCTAAGTCGTTCTTTAACCAGCTCTACTGTTAATTGATCTGGGACTAATTCACCTTTTTCTATTATGAGTTTGACTTTTTTGCCTAAATCTGTCTCATTTTTGATTGCAGCTCTGAATAAGTCACCAGTTGAAATATGTGGAAGTCCTAAGATATCTTTTAATTTAGAAGCAACCGTTCCTTTTCCTGCTCCTGGAGGTCCTAAAAATATTAAATTCATTTTATTCTCCTTTATTTAATGAAATTATAATCTTTTAGGTCTTTGATTACAATACCTGTAGAATTAATTATTGATTTTTCTATATTGCGTAGACTTCTATTTTTTAATATAATTATTGTAAGAGGTATAATTATGAAAAAAAGATTTGTTGTATTGCTTTTAGTTCTTTGCTGTATGGCTTCTCCAGCTTTTTCTGATGGAAATGGTGGACGTCATAAGATTGGTGGGTATGTTGGTTGGCCTGTTGGTATGAGTTATTCCTATGAGTTTTCGAGATTGTTTGAGATTGATTTGCTTGTTGCTTGGAATGGATATTCTCCTGCTCTTGGTGGATTAAATATTCATATAGGTGGATTATTTACTGTTTGGGATCCTGTTGTTGAGGCTTTTGGTAATCAACGATGTCCATTGACAATTGGTCCTGTTGTTGGAACAACATTAGGAGTCCTTGGTGGTTGGTCAGGGGGTTCGCTAGATATAATGGCTGCATTAAGATGGGAATTAAATTTTTCTGGTGCGCCTGGTTTTAATCTGTTTTTTGACTGGGCTCCTGTGGGTATGTCAGTTAATTTTTCAACAAATGCTTATTCTGGGATAGCGTATACTTCCCGCGGAGGGGTTGGATTGCGGTATCGTATCCCTAGATAAAGTTTCTGAATTTTTTTGAAAAAAAGTATTGACAAGAAATAAGGAAATTTAGTATAAAGAATAAGCGTTAAGCAACTGTCTTAGATTTAAATAACTTAAATATGAAACATTTCAATGCTTAAACTGATCTTTGAAATAAACAGAGAAGGGAAATTGAGTAAATCGACTTAAAATAAAAATCGGTAGACTTCGGTCTATTGAAATACGA
>JAFGXN010000044.1 GCA_016936615.1 Spirochaetales bacterium
ATGTCAATCTTTCCAATTTTTCCAAACTCAACATAGATAATACTGCTACGCTCCTTAATTGAAACTATATATAATTTTTTACATATAATCTTTAACTCAGCTAACGAGAGAAAAGATGAGACTTCCTTGGGAATATGACCATATCTATCATTCAAACTTGTAATAATCGACTCAAGATCAGAATAATCCATAACCGATGCTATCTCCTTGTAGACAGCCATACGCTCCGACACATCTGGAATAAAACCTTCTGGGATATAGCCAGAGTAATCTAACTCCATGTATACATCTTCTTCAATTTCAGCCTCAGTTCCTTTCAGCTTAGACTCCTTCAGAAGAACCGCATCATGCAAAAGCTTCATATACATATCAAAACCTACTGAGACAATCTCCCCGTGTTGCTCCCGCCCCAAGAGATTTCCAGCTCCTCGAACCTCCATATCCTTCATTGCAACCTTGAACCCAGAACCTAACTCTGAGAAATCGTTTATAATTCGGAGCCTCTTCATAGCAACCTCTGAAATTGCCTTGCGATCAGGATAGAATAGATAAGCATAGCTCTTCTTCGAGGATCTACCTACACGCCCACGTAACTGATACAATTGACTGATACCATACATATCCGCCCTATCAATTATAATAGTATTAACATTCGGAATATCGATACCACTCTCAATAATTGTAGTTGCAACTAAGACTTGAAAGCCATTATGGACAAATCTATGCATAATATCTTCAAGTTCTGTGGCACCCATCCTGCCATGGGCAGACTCTATCAAAATCTCAGGAAGCAATCGCTGTAAGAAACTGACAATGTTATCCAAGGTCTCTACACGATTATGTAAAAAAAAGACTTGCCCGCCGCGAGCGACTTCTTTCCGAACTGCTTCAGCTATCAGTTTTTCATCATACTCTAGTACATGAGTCTCTATCGCCTGCCGATTATAAGGCGCAGTCTTCAGGATTGACATGTCGCGAATTTTCAGTAGCGACATATGAAGTGTTCGAGGTATTGGTGTTGCTGACATCGAAAGGCAATCAATCGACGCTTTTAGACCTTTCAGCTTCTCCTTAGCCTTTACCCCGAAACGCTGTTCCTCATCAATAACCAACAGACCCAAATCCTTGAACTTTATATCAGGCGATAACAATTTATGCGTACCAATAACTACATCAACCTCACCTGCAAGAATCATCTTCTTTATTGAACTCACACGAGAAGCAGAGACAAATCTCGAAAGCATAACGATTTTTACAGGAAAGCCCTCAAACCTCTCAACAAATCGCTCATAGTGTTGTTCAACTAAAATTGTCGTTGGGGCAAGAAGAGCGACCTGCTTGCCAGTCATCACAGCCTTAAAGATAGCCCTCATAGCGATCTCAGTCTTTCCGAAGCCAACATCGCCACAGATTAACCTATCCATAGGTCTAGGGCTCTCCATGTCGCGCTTAATCTCTTCAATACACTGCAATTGATCCTCAGTCTCTTCGTAAGGGAATCGAAGCTCAAACTCCACCTGCCAATCTGTATCCCTAGAAAAAGCATAACCTCTTGCAAGCTGCCGCTTCGAGTAGATCTCAAGCAACATATCGGCTAAATCCTCGACACTTCGGCGAGCCGCACTCTTGCGATTCTCCCAGCTCTTCGATCCAATAGTATCAAGGCGTGGAGGATTCCCCTCATTACCAATATATTTCTGGACAAAATTAACCTGCTCGACTGGAATAAATATAACTTCCTTCGAGCTATACTCAAGCTTCAGATAATCTCGCTCTTTGTTGGCTGCCTTAATACGCTCAAGTCCTCGATAGATTCCAATTCCATAATTGATATGAACAACATAATCCCCGACCTCAAGCTCCAAGAAAGAGTCAATCGGCACTGATTTCACCTTTTTAAGCGAAACAGCCCGATGTTTTCTTCGCCCAAGAATCTCCTTCTCCGTCATTACAGCAATTTTAAGACGAGGAAGAGTAAAACCCTCAGAGAAATTCCCAATAAAGAACTCAACTTCATATTCATTCAGGATATTTGAAAGCCGTGTGAGTTGCTGATTAGAATCGCAACAGATAAAGACTGAGTATCTATTTTCAAGTAAAATTTTCAACTCATCGACAAAGTAGTCTAAATTCCCGAAGAATGAGCTTGGTGCAATATAATCAAATTTTATCAACTCATCTGCAGGAATATTATCAATTGGCTTAAAAGCAATCTGACGTTGCGTTGCAAGTAGATGCTGAAAATCTGAGATATAATCATCAGGATATGGACCTAAGATCTTATTCCGCCTCGATTCGATGTAGAACTGGGTCAAATCCTTCTTAAAGTTGTTTAGATTTATCTCTATCATCTGCTGATCTGTAAGAATCACCACAGGATCAACTTCAAAATAGTCTTTTAGGAAAAATTTTCGGTCAAAACAGAGTGGAAGCAGCATCCTGCTATTCAGACAATCATAATTATTTTCTAAATCCTCAATAGTCTTACCAGAATCTTTATCAAGTGATGGATGCCCCTTAAAGTAGGATTTCAACTGCTGGATCAACTGATCATTCCACAAATCCTCCTTCACAGGGTAGATATCAACTGAGTCAACATCACTCTCGGAGACCTGGGAGACAGCATCAAAATACCTAATCTTCTCAATCTCATCCCACGCAAAGAAGACCCTGCAAGCCTTATCCGCACCAACTAAGAAGATATCTAGAACTTCACCACGAACAGCAAATTCACCCTCTACACTAACACGAGGAACACGCATAAATCCTATTGAACTTAAATATTTTTCAATTTTCTTGATATCAATAGCCTGACCAACCCGCAGTGTCATCAAATTCTCTCTCAAATGCGAAGGATCTACTAACGGCGTTACATAATTACTTGCCGAAGCTGTTATAATATCGAGGTTTCCGCTAAGAATATCTTTAAAAAGCCTTACACGCTGACCAAGAACCGAATACGAGGGCTGATCTGCAGAGTACGGAAAGGTCTCAAACGAAGGGAAATACTCAGCATTGCAACCTAACTCTTTCAAGAATGCTGCTGATTCTAATGCTTCCCTCTCCGAAGTAAAAATTAAAATAAAAGGCTCTTTATATTTTTTTTTAACTGCCGATAATACAATAAGAAGATATGAACCTTCCAGACTATCTACATAGATTGGATACTTTCTATGGGCAATTTTAGAGAAAAAAGCCTTAAATTCTGGAAGAGTTTCTATCTTTGATGTAATATTATTTATGATATCTTTCATATGTTAACCTTAATTTGAGGAGTTTAAATTGAAATTAAAGTATTTAACAATAGCAATTCTACTTTTCGTTAGCTCAAACCTGTTAGCTGCGCCGCAAGTAACAATTCGACTTTACGACAAACAAATCTATACGCTAAGTAGCAAAATTTTTATTCACGTGACAATCAGCAATAATTCTGAAAGTTCGATAAAATTTTCTCTTGCAGATAATCGAATACATAATCTCAGATTCCTAGTCAAAACACCTCAAAATTTAAATGTCCTACCCTCTAACTATAGTATCAAACATCTAAATTCAGCACAACCAGTTTATTACAAAGAAATCTCACTTTCTCCAAATGAAGAGTTTTCCTTCGTGACAGAACTGAACAATTTCATAGATTTTTATATACCGCAGAAATATTTTATCAAGGCTATTTTCTATCCAGAGTTCAATAATACAGAGAAAAAAATCGAATCTAACGAGATTGATATTGTCATTACAGCACTAGAGCGGCCAACCCTAAATAAATTTGAAGAAGACACAAGTAGCAAATACCTAATTAGATCTATCTCAAATCCAGAGGATGTTGTAAACTTTATGATTAAGGCTAGGCAAGATGCTGCTGCAATACCGCTGATATCCGAATCAAAGCTTCCCCCTGATGAAATAAAGAACATGCAGCTACACTACTGGAACAAATTTTTCCTCTACCTTGATATTGAGAGTCTATATCTGAAAAACACTAAGCGTAAATCTGTATATCTTAAATTATCTGAAAAAGACAGAATGTTGCGACTCGAAGAATATAAGAAAAGACTAATTGAATCTGATGAAGATCGGGAGATTGTACTAATACCATCTAACCACACAATTCTTAAGACTGTAATAGCTAATACAAATGCAAGTGTTCGAGTTGTACAGACCTACACATATCCAACATTTGTTGAGAAAAAAGTCTTCACATACTATCTAAAAAAAGATGGCAACAGTTGGTTAATCTACAACTACGAAGTTAGCCCATATGTCGAGGGAATGTAATGACACTTGTAATTATCTCAGACGATTCCTTTGTTGTAGAAAAGCTAAAACTTATCTTCAAGAGAATAAATGCCAAGCTTCTAATATTTGACACTCCATCAAAGGTTCTAGAAATACTTAAATCACTAGAACCTGAAGCAATTATTGTAAATACTAGAGACTTCTACGAGAGTGAAATTCATGAAATAATAGAAAAATCAGAGGGATTCAGAGGAATTAAGAGAGTTCTGCTTGGGAATATTGCTAAATCTGATCCTGAAAATCGAGTAACAACCCTGGATCTAGACAGCATTCACTTTGCAAACAATGTTATCGATGCCTGTGGCTTCTATAACAAATCAAAGAAAATACTTTTTACCCACCCTATATCAAAGCTGCTTCTAAGTGGAGAGATTAGCGAAGAAATCGAGGATAACATAACAATTACCTCAGACAATGCAGCTGAGACCTCGACCCTAGCAGCAAATATAGATCTTAATTCCTGCACTTTTTACAAAAATAATAGCATAATTTCAAAAAATGCTGTAATATTAAGTAACGCTAAGAAATTAAAATTAAGATTATTATGAAAAAGATATATTTATTACTACTTTTAACAATCACATCATGCTTCAATAATCCACCGACTAGTGTAATTAGTATCAAACCGGATTCAGGCTACACAGTAGGAACAGAGATTAAACTCTCAAGCTGGCAAAGTATTATAGGAATGCCTCTTGCACTAAATCGAGTATGGACTATACAACAAGCACCAGCAGGAAGCACTGCAGAAATAACTGATACAAAAGCAAGCTCTTCGACATTCACCCCTGACCTACAAGGCAAGTATATAATTTCTCTTGTAACATACCACCAATACACGCAGTACGAATCAGAAGGTCAGAAATCAACAAGAGAGATCTACTCTGAACCAACTAGCATTGCATTCACAGTAACCCAGGCAGATGGGATTTTTGCAGAGATTCTTGAGTTCTCATTCCTGAAAGAACCCAACGGATCAAATCTAACACAAGATATAAGAGGGTATATTACAGTCGAAGACGCGCAGAAAGTTATAATAATAAACACAGAGCTGTCTCTGATATCAGGGAAAGCACTTACTCCCTCATATACGACATCACATGATGATTTAGAAATAAAAAACTCCAACAATGACAGAAACATTGACGAAGGAATTTTTATACCAATAAATCCTGAAAATTTCTCAGTTACACTTCACCTGTACAACGGATCAACAAAACTTGATGAATATATATTAAGATTCACTTCAAATTAACCTAAAAAAAGGGGCCTAAGCCCCTTCAGAATTATCTTACCCTTGCATAAAGCATCAGGTCCATATATCCACCAGTATACATATAACCAGCAACCTCAACATTTAACTCTTTACCTCGATACTCACTTGGAATATCAATAGTATAGAAGTTCAACCGATTAAATGCACCTGCAAAACCTTCTCTCACAATCTCAGCTACTACCTCAGTACCAGATAAGACCTTAACACTGTTTATCCAGAACTCTGCACCACCATTAGATCTTACAAAATAGAGCTGTATCCTCTTAGACTCTGTCTTAATGCCATACTCAACCTCAACATTATCTTCTAGCTCACCAGCAATACTCACCGAACCAAGCTTAACCTCTCTAAATGGAAATCGATAATCAACCTTCAAGGCATCTAATCTATCAAGATGAGCATACAATCTATTCTCAAAGTCAAAATACTTCTTCGAGTTTGAAGTACCCCATAGAACTTCAGCTAAAGCACAGAATCTTGGAAATGCCATATATTCGACCGCAGCTGGCAGTGGTAGATACTCAGACCAGAGCTGGCCTTGACCACCAAGAACCTTACCATATCCCTCTGCATTCTCAGCAACAGGAAAGACATCCCATGAATAAACCTTCTCAAGTGGCAAGAATCCACCAATAGCAAGAGGCTCAACAGTCTTAGACAATGTCTGATAATAATCCAAATATGTGTGACTAGTCAATGTAGCAATCAAGTCATTACCATTCTCAAGAGCATGCTGCCCAAACTGAGATTGTCGCCAGTTCATAACTATTGCATTCTCAGCAAGACCACCCTCAATTATCTCATCCCAACCAATCATCTTCTTGCCTTGGCCTTCTAGAAATTCCGCAATCTGCTTAATAAACCAAGATTGAAGCTCATGTTCGTCATTAACACCATCAAGCTCTGCAATTATATCCTGAACCTCTGCGCTACTCTTCCAATTATCTTTAACCGCCTCGTCACCACCAATATGAACGTATTCAGAAGGAAACAAGTCCACAACCTCTTGAAGAATCTGCTTCATAGTATCAACAGTCTCCATTCTAGGAGAAAAAATATTAGGATTAACCCCCCAAATAGTGAAAACTTCAAGTTGTTCTTCAGGATCTATCCCCAATTCAGGATATGCAGCAATCGCAGCCTGAGCATGACCAGGCATCTCAATCTCAGGAACAATCTCAACACATCTAAGTCTAGCATACTCAATCAACTCTTTAACCTGCTCCTGAGTATAGAAACCACCGTGAGTCTGAGCTAAGAATCTGCGAGGTTTAGAGTAGTAATGACCAAAAAGAGTCTCTTTTCTAAATCCACCAACCTCAGTTAGCTTTGGAAGACTCTTTATCTCGATTCTCCAACCCTGATCCTCAGTTAGATGCCAATGGAACTTATTCAACTTATGAACTGCCATTAAATCAATAAATTTCTTCGCAGCATCAAGCCCCATGAAGTGTCGCCCCTCATCAAAATGCAATCCTCGCCACTCATACTTTGGAGAATCTTCAATCTCCACAGCATAAAATTCCAAAGACTCACTAGTAACCTTTGAATAAACACTTGCATCAGTTAGTTGCAAGAGAGTCTGAAATCCATAGAATAATCCAGTATCATCGGACGCAACAATAGAGATCTTATCTTTGCAGACACCTAACTTATAATAACCACTTTCAGACGACTTAGAACCAAAAGAATCCTTAACAAAGACTAATACATTCTTATCAGCTGTAGAGACCTCTCTCAACGGAAACCCGCTTGACTCCCTTAACCGCTGAACTGCAGCAGCAATAATATCACTATCAGCCATTACAACAACAGTATCTTTATTCATCGTAAAGAGACCATCTTTGTACTCGATATGTACAGGTTGAGGGATAATCGCTGGCTTATCCATCTTAGTCCTGTAAGACAAGTTTTCGCTTAAACATGAAGTCAAAAGACTAAATGCAAGCGCAATAAAAAACAGATGTTTTTTCATTTTTCCTCCTATTATTTATACAAAAACAGATTATTCCTATCCACGACCTCTCCATCAGTAAAATTATCCATCTTTGGAGCCTCACCTTTCGTCAACCATGAATACATATATCTGCAAGTATCATAACCATGAATATCAGCTCTAAGCTTAATTGTCGCAAAGAATCCTGAATTCTCAATCTCCAGCTCTTTCAGAGCTGACTCAGAACCATTTATCCCTACTCCAGTAATCTTAGAACCATCTAAACCCATAGATTTAAGCTGACTGACCGCAGCAAGAACAACATCATCATTTCCACCAAGAACAACATATCGTGAAAAATCCTTCTTTCTCGAAGTATAAAGCTGACTGATAGACTTTTTCGCGCTCTCTGGAGAAAATTCATCCATATCTGCTTTAAAAAATTGCTTTGTAGATATAGTAAGCCCCTCTAAGAGTCCTTCCACAGCGCCTTCAGTTCGAGCCATAATTTTATCATCCTTCGAAAATTCTAAGACAAAAATAGCTAAATCATCTATATTAACTTTGGAATTTACAATTTCATCAGCAACAACCGATGAGACAGTATCTCCAATCAAGTATCCCCAGATACCAACATGAGGAACCCCTTCAAGATCCTTCCCAGAGGAATCCTGAAGCCTATCATCGACAGTAATCAATTTTACCCCACGTTCTTCAACTAGAGATTTAATCTCCTCTCCAACCGAAATATCTGGAGAGCATAATACAATACCTTCTCCACCATTATCAGCAAACTCATTTATAGCTGCGAAAACAGCTTCCGCATCAACAAGTTTCTTTACAATAAGGTTAAAACCCATATCCTTCGAAGCCTTTCGAGCATACTGAATCTCTTCTTTAAACCAATCTTCAATCAGGACCTCACCATTTGCATCTTCTGTTGCCTTCACAAAAAAACCAATAGTTGGTTTACTACAAGAAATACTAAAAAGTATTAAGACTAATTGAGAAAATAAAATTAACTTTTTCAAAATAACCTCCAAAATTATTTCTGTTGATTCCTTTTTGATTTTACATACCTAGACATATCGTTGATATTTGTTACGACAATTTTATCAGCATAAATTTCGATTTTTCTTTGAGAAGCTAAATGATTTAGAATTTCTCGACATTTATTAACAGACATTCCAGCCCAATGTGCAATATCTTCTATCGAAGCCTTAAACTCAACTCTAGGATAACCAACCACGCCTTCGGCAGAATCTCTCATTAAGTTCTCCGCCAACATCAGAAAGACATCAGCAACCTTTGCAGGTTCATCATCCAAAGTAAGAGTCAAGAAACAGCGCTTTTGATCATAAATTCTTTTGGTAAAAGTCTTTAACAACTTCAACGCCATCTGAGGATATCCAGCCATGATAATTTCAAAGTTCTCTCTTGTAAATTCTAACAAGACACACTTATCAAGAGCTACCGCAGAGGCTGATCGTGGCTCTTCCTCCAGAATTGCCATCTCACCAAAGATCTCACCAGGTTGCAAGATATCAATATTCTTCTCAATATCGTCTAGTATCTTTACAATCTGAACCCTTCCACTCTGAACAAAGAAAAAAGAGTTACCTGGCTCGTGTTCTGCAAATATCATCTGCCCAGGCTCAAATCTAACAGCAAACTTACCGAATTTTTCCATATCAAGCTTCATTTTGACGCTCCTGAAGTGATTTCAAAGCCTTATCAGCCTTTCTATATATTTGAGAATCTTTCTTAGCCATAATCAGGATCTTCTTATAGAAGCCTGCAGCCTTATCCACCACACCTTTTTCTTTATAACAATTCCCCACATAGAGAAGAGCTTCAACAAGATCTGGGTGCTTAGGAAATTTTTGTATCATAAATGTGTATTGTTTTATACATTCATCCCACTTCTTCAATGCAAAATAGCATTTTCCAATATCAGAAATAGATTTAACTCCATACTCAGACTCAACACCCTCGCTATTAACCTCACGAAACACCTTTAAGGCTTGCTCAAACTTCTCTTGGTTAAAAAGACTTACACCTTGGAAATATTTCTTAGTTAATTCAGAGACATCCTGCTCCATTGAATCATAATCAGCAACATCCTTCGACTGCATAATCTCAGACTTCGGTGCCTTGCCTTTCATACATTCAGAAGCCTCATAAGAGTATTCAGAAGCCTTTCTTGAGAACATCCCATCAGGATAATACTCAATATATCTATCAAAGACATACTTTGCTTTCTCATACTTCCGGTTCTTAAGATAATACTCCCCAATCTTGTAAAGCCCACTTTCAGAATCAACAGGCTGTCTATTCGAGGATAATAGATTCCTAACCTGCTTATGAATTCGTCTCAACTGGTTAGAAAAAACCTTTAGCATCTTTATAATTATTCGACTATTTTTAAGGGCTAAGGCCTCAAACTCTGGTACAGACATTACCAATATAGTGGAATCCTTTACTACTTGAGCAGTCTCTTCCTTAGGAAATCTACCTAACGCAGATTTGACACCAAAGAACTCACCTGTCTTAATGTAGTCTTGAATCTCTTGACCATTCTCAAGATCATAAGACCTTAACATTACAGCACCGCCCTGAAGGATATAGATATTCTCGTTTTTATCACCTTCGAAATATACAATTGAATTTGCTTTATAATTTACAGCCCTTGGCATTTTTACTCCATATAAATATACTTTTATTATTATTTTAAAATTACCTAGCCTATATGTCAACAAGAATGATTAGTTTTAACATCTAAAATCACTTTATTTATTGAATTACCAACAACAATTGACTTTATACAAAAAAAAAAGCATTATTTAACAACAATGATAGACCTACACACCCACTCAGAGCATTCAGACGGAACCTTCTCAGTAAGAAAAATTATAGAAACTGCCAAAAATCTTCAGATGACAGCAATATCAATCACAGATCACGACTCTATCTCCAGCCAAAAAGAGGCTATTTCAATAGCTAGAGAACTTAGACAAGATTATATAACTGGGATAGAGTTCTCAATTGATTTCAGAAATCCTAATGGAGTTTTCCATCTTCTGGGCTACGGGATAAATGAAGATAACACTGAAATTTCCAGGATTTGCAAATTGATACAAGAGGAGAGATTTGAACGGAACCGATCAGTCCTAAGAAAATTAAAGGCTGCTGGCTACATTATAAACTACCAGGAGATTGTAGAAAAATTTAACACCTCAGCGCCAGGAAGACCTCACATTGCAGCAATGATGAAGGAAAAAGGCTATGTGAAATCAATCTACGAAGCCTTTGACCGTTTTCTCGGAGATGGAAAAAGCTTTCATATTGAAAAAAACAATATCGACCTCGAAACTGCCTGTTCTTCGATTATAAATGCTGGAGGAGTTCCAATTATTGCACACCCAATCTCGCTGCGACTTAACCGAGAAGATTTTTCCAACTTCTTACTCGATGCAAAAGAAAAAGGAGTTGTTGGACTTGAAGCAATAAATTCCGGCTTTAAAAATAGAAATTGTCGGAAATTCTTAAAGGCACATAGCGAAGTAATAGAAAAAACCCAGATGATATTCACAGCTGGAAGTGATTTTCACGGATCTAACAAACCTGGAATAAAAATAGGCAGAGATTCAGCTGGAACTAAAATTTCCGACACTTTTCTCCCCGATACTATCAAAAAGCTAAAAATAAGACTTGATTAAGAAATAAATCATTTTTATACTACCACTACGAGGTTAACATGAAATATTACAAAAATCATCTTACTAGAGCATTCAACACAAGCGCAGTAATACTTGCTATATCATTCTCAATTGTGTTTTTTTCAGGAATAATATATCTTAGCTGGCTAGTTGCAACATCAAATGTAAAGCTCTTCAATATTCTGTTTATTTCGATATTATCAGTCGCAGTAGTATTCTTAACTATTAGCTACATAATCAAAAATCACAAACGAAAGCGATTAACCTTCGCAATTCTTAACATTATAAACTCTGCTTTTACAATAGGTATAATAATACTAGGAGTATTCCTACTTCCAACAGTCTACAAAGTTCTTGGGTTTGTAATAATATTTGTAGCTCTCATAATGTATATTGTTGTTAAACTTTTAATCAAAAAGAAGCTTAATGCAAATGGAAAAAATTAAAGTTACCCTACTTTTTTACCTGATACTGCTTTGTTCAAATATCTATCCAAGTTATATTCCAGAAATAAAACAGAGAAATGACAGCGACCTAGCCTTCAAGCAATTGAGATTGGCAAATGAACAGTGGCATAAACGAAACAATAACAATGAATCTATCCTACTTTTTAACTACAAAGTAGATAGAGATGATGATATATTCTCTGTTGCTGCTGCCTTTAATATGAACTATGACACAATTGCAAGCTTAAACAGCATTGACAAAGCTAGTGATTTTAAGCCAAACACTACGTTGCTAATACCATCTGCTCAGGGTATTTTTATCCGAGAGAGTAACTCAAAGCTCAACAAGATACTTGTAGAGCTGACAAAATCGATTGAACCGATAATTTTAAACTTACCATCAGGGGAAAAAATTAAATTCTATCCCGACAAGAGATTTAACGAGGATGCGAGGGCTTTTTTTCTAAATTACTTTTTCAGAAATCCCCTTTTTAATACAAATATAACCTCACCGTTTGGAATGAGACCCAATCCTTTCACTGGGAAGATGACATTCCACAATGGAATTGACCTATCTGCAAAGCCTAGAACTGAGGTAAATGCTGCTAAAGAGGGAGTTGTAATAGAAAAAGGCTTTAATAGCGTCTTCGGAAAGTATATTATTATAAAACATTCGCACGGATTTAAAACTTTCTATGGACATCTGAGCGA
>JAFGXN010000006.1 GCA_016936615.1 Spirochaetales bacterium
AATTTGCCATATCTTGAAAAATACTCAGCTCTAGAGCATATAATATTTATTCAAAAAAACTATTACAAATATATGATATTTTGTTAAAAATCATATAGAATTAATAATATAGAATTTATTTGTGGAGTTCAAAATGATTAGATACAAAGAAGCTAGTTTTGTCTTAGAGTTTGAGAGACCTATTGCATTTTTCAGTTTTCCAGGTCAATTTTTCAGAAAAGGGATTGGTCGCAAATTAAAAGAAATTTATTGTACAGCTAAGAATAAAGATTGTAAGTCTTGTGAGCATCGAGCTGATTGCCCTTTTGGGTTATTGTATCTTACTCAAGAGATCACAACTTCAGATGGAAAAAAGATTACTGCACCACCTCCCTTTATTGTAACCCCTGAGGCTGTAGGTGAGGGCGTTGATAGTATTATGATGCTTCGGGTTGTCTTTGTAGGGCAACAGTCAGGAGACTATTTTAGAAATGTCTATAATGCCCTTGGTGAATTGGGTAAGTCTGGCATAAGTAAGAATAATTATCAGTTCAAGGTTTTGGATGTCTTTTCTCAGGATCGAAGCCTCTGCTCGATGGGGAAACTTGTAGGAGAACCAGAATTTGATATCTGGGATATGAATGTTTCATATAAGAAAATTGAGGGATCTTTCTTGGTATTTTTTTCTACCCCATATATTTGTCCAAATGGTACAAGATCTGCTATGGATTTTAATTATTACGAGATGGTTGAAGTAATAGAAAAGAGAGCAACAATCTTAGATCAGGCCTATGGAGATAAGAGCTTTGTAGTTCATGAAGTTGAGCAGACTCCAATTCAATTCTCAGATTTAGAGATAGAGTATTATGAAGCTGATACTACAGATGAAGGCGAGTTTGAGGGTGGTTTTTGCGGTTCCTTTAGAGTTACTGGGCATTTCTCCGACTACGAGGTCTCTTTATATGAATTTGTGACTATCTTTAATATTGGGAAACGAACCTCTGAAGGTTTTGGTAGAATTTATATAGATTTAGATTGCGATGAAGGGGTTGACGGTGGTGAGTTTTAATGATTATCTATATCTATGGATGATTATTCTTTAACTGTCTTTTTAGCTTCAGCAAAAACTCTAAATTTTGCAAATGCAGCTACTATTTTAAATCTCTCTCCCTCTGCGGTAAGTCGTCAGATTAAGCGCCTTGAAGATGAGCTTGGCGTTCAACTTTTTGTCAGAACAAATAAATATGTCGAGTTGTCTTCGCAAGGTGAAACTTTTAGAAAATACGCAGTTGAACGGTTAGATGGGGTGAATAAAATCCTTGAAGAGATGACTTCGCTAGATGGTGTAGTCTCTGGTGAGTTGACAATTTTTGCCTCTGTGACTGCGTGTTTTACTATATTGCCACGCATTGTTGCACAATTTAGAACCAGTTATCCTCGAGTCTTTCTGAAACTTATAAGTGGGGACTCAGCTGAGGCTATATCACATCTAACTGATAATATTGCTGATATAGTAATTGCTGCAAAGCCTTCGAGAATTTCTGAGAATCTCGAGTTTAAGAAAATCTTAGAGACACCTTTAGTCTTTATCGCGCCATCTAATGAGAGCTCATTTTCTGATCAACTTGAGAAGCAACCATTTAATTTTGACCAATTACCACTAATTATTCCAAATTCTGGAATTTCTCGGCAAAGAATTGATGAGTTTTTTATTTCAAATAGAATAAATCCTAACATATATGCTCAGGTATCTGGGAATGAGGCTATAACAGCCTTAGTTAGCCTCGGTTGTGGGGTTGGTTTTTTGCCAAAGATAGTTGCAGACTCTTCTAGCTCAAGTCGAAATTATTATATTATGGAAGGAATGCCAGATCTTGGCAGCTACGATGTTGGGCTCTGCTATAAACGAGCTTCATTGCATAAAAAAAGTGTGAAGGCTTTTGTTGATTCTGTTTGTAATTAATTTTTTAGGTTTATTTTATCGAAGCTTGTCTTAATTAGTAGTTCGGGAAAATGATTCTTAAAGATTATAAAAACAACTGCTATGATTATGGATTTGAGAAGATCCAGAGCGAGTGGAATTGCAAAGCCATCTTTTAAGCCTGTAGCCCAGAGATTTATATTTTCAAGAGTCCCAGAGCTAACTGCAAAGTTATAATTTATATACCAAGGTGTGCCCACAACATAGATTGTGAGAAGACCTAGAGCCATCCCTAAAAAAACTTTAAATGGTCTTCGGTATTTTCCCTCTTTTCCAGAGTATGCAACATATCCACAGATGATTGATCCAGGAATGGATGCTATGTAGAAGAAAAGGTTTTCGCCAGTGAAAAAAGATAATCCGCCAGTCTTGTTAAGGATTGGAAGTCCGACAAAGCCAAGTATAAGATAAACTAAGGTGGTGAATGCTCCCCATTTCCAGCTCAAGAATATTCCTGTACCCACAAGTAAAGGAAATAGAAAGCTAGAAAATTTTATCTCAGGGTTGTATAATATAGAAAAAATTAACATAATAGTTATGTAAATAATCGAAATTAGAAATTTTTTAAGATTGTTTTTATTATTCATAATTGCTCTTTTAAAAAAAATACCATAAAAAAGGATTTTTTGC
>JAFGXN010000045.1 GCA_016936615.1 Spirochaetales bacterium
AAAAATACACATTTTGTGGAGATGAGTTCCGGTGAGATAAATCCGACAGAGCTTGTCTCTATTATTATCGATCGTTGCGATTCTCTTGTTGAGGGGATAAAGTATGCGCAATCACTGATTAAAGGATCTATTTCAATTCTGATTTTGACTCAGGAGGGTATTCTTGCTGCTAGAGATAAATATGGTAGAACCCCTCTTATTATTGGAAAAAAAGATAATGCTTGTTGCGTCTCTTTTGAGTCGTTTGCGTTTTTGAATCTTGGTTATGTCTCTGAGAAGGTGATGGGTCCTGGTGAGATTGTTAATATTACAGCTCAAGGATATGAGGTTGTCAAAGAGGCAGAGAATGAATTAAAAATTTGTTCTTTCTTGTGGGTTTATTTTGGTTATCCGTGTTCAAGCTATGAAAATATTTCGGTTGAGACTATGCGTTATAATTCGGGGGCGAACTTGGCTAGGCGTGATGCTGATGATGACTTGGAGATTGATTATGTTGGAGGAATTCCTGACTCTGGGACTGGTTGTGCGATTGGGTATAGTAATGAATCTATGGTACCTTTTGCTAGACCATTTATCAAATATACTCCGACATGGCCACGAAGTTTTATGCCACAGGATCAGCGGGCTCGTAATCTAATTGCGAAGATGAAGTTGATTCCTGTCGGGGATTTGATTAAGGGAAAAAGTCTATTGTTCTGCGATGATTCTATTGTTCGAGGTACTCAACTTAGAGAGACAGTAAGCTTCTTATATGAGAGTGGCGCAAAGGCTGTCCATGTGCGACCTGCTTGTCCGCCATTGTTGTTTGGTTGCAAGTATTTGAATTTTTCTAGATCTAGATCTGAGTTAGATCTGATAACTCGTAGAATTATTCAAGAGCGTGAGGCTAATGTAACGCCTGAGGTGCTAAGTGATTATGCTGACAGCCAGAGTAAGAACCACAAAGAGATGGTTGAATGCATCTGTAAAGAGTTAAATTTAACTTCACTGAAGTTTCTTGAGCTTGAGGATTTGATTGCTTCGATTGGCTTGCCTTGTGATTCTGTCTGTACGTATTGCTGGAATGGAAAAGAGTAACAGGCATTATATGAAAAAAAGCAGTTATCTGAATATTTCAGGATAACTGCTTTTTTTGTGTCAAGTTCGATCTTCTTAGACTTGTTCCATTATTTCTATTAGAGCCTCAGCCCAGATTTTGTATCCTTTAACTGAGAGGTGTAGGAAATCAGGCATCAACAGCGACTTTATATTACCGCTTCGGTATAGAAAATTGTGTCCGATATCGAGCAACTTCACTTTGATGTCGGCAGTATATTTTTCTTCGAGCAGATTGTTTACGATGTTTATTTTCTCGCGCATCGCATCAGGTCTATATGATCTTGGAAAAATTTTCATTAATATAATTGTAGAATTGGGACTGCTTGATTTCAGTTTGTCGATGATTGCATTTATACCGGCGAAGACATCCTCAGGCGTCATATCAGGGTAGTGCCCGATATTGTTCGTTCCGATGTGCAGCACAAAGTAGTCAGGGGAGAGGCCATCGATTGCTCCGTTGTCTAATCTCCAGAGAACATGCTCTGTCCTGTCGGCAGAGATTCCCAGATTGATAGGGTTGTAGCTTGAGAAATACTGTCGGTAGACTTCATCTCCAGTCTTGTAATCTGAAATTGGTTCACCGCCCCATGCATGTGTTATTGAATCGCCGATGAACACTAGCCTAGAATTTTGCTTCTCCTGTACAACCTTGACCATGGCTTCGTGCCTCTCTTTCCACCAGTCAAGCTCCAGTCTGTCGACTTGAGATGTAGGGTTGTCGTATGCGGATAGGCATCCAACGCAAAATATAAGTAAAATTATTATAAAGTTTATTTTTTTCATTTTTCCTCCTGAAGTATTGTAACATGGATTTTGCATTTGTGAAAATTGTAATGTTTGAATATCAATAGTTTTGTTACCATCGCTTGTGTATTATTTAATTTAAAGTTTATTATTTTTTAATTATTTCTTAATAAATACACTATTTTTTTAAATAAAGTGAATTTTTGCTTATAAAAAGAATTGACAATATAAGGTGAAAAGGTACAATTCCATATATTCTGTAGAATAAGGGAGAATTATGAAAAAAAATGTAGCTGTTATTAGTGGGGGGTCAAGCGGTATAGGCCTTGCTGTAGCAGAAAAGTTAGCGAGTCTTTCGTACGATGTCGTTATTTGTGCTAGAGATTCTGTCCGCTTGAAACAATCTGAGGATCAGATTCGAAGTGTAGCCCCTCATGCCAAAGTAGGTTCTTATCCTTGCGACGTTACTGATGAATTGTCGTGCCGCAAACTTTTTGAATATGTCAAAAATAATTTTGGATATGTTGATATTGCATTAAATTGTGCAGGGCTTGCACGACCTGATTATTTTCAAAATATAAATTATGAGAAGTTTGACAAGGTTATTCAAACAAATCTTTACGGAACAAGAAACTTCTGTTTCGCTGCATTAGATTTTTTGAATCCAGAAAAATCTGTATTAGTTAATTGTTCCTCTTTGGCTGGGCTTGTGAGCGTTTTTGGCTATACTGATTATTGTGCATCGAAGGCTGGAATAATTGGTTTTTCAGATGCGTTGAGGCAGGAACTGAAAAGTAAGAACGTCTGTGTCAAAGTTCTTTGTCCACCGGATACAGATACATATGGGTTTGAAATGGAGAATAAAACTAAGCCTTATCAAACCTCTGCTATTTCTGCCGGGGCGAAACTTAGATCAGCTGATTCTGTGGCTGATTATTTGATTAAAAATATTAAAAATAAAAAGTTTTTAATTATTCCTGGCATCGAGTCTAGGTTAACCTGGGGGTTAAAGAGATTTTTTCCGGGGGTTCTTGAAAATATAATGAGTGGAATAGTAAGAAGAGAGGAGAAAAAACATGAAAAAAACAACTGAAAGGGTAAAGCTTCTTGAAAAAGATAGAAGTTTTAAAAATTTTTTCAACATATCTTGCATGACCCCAAACAATGTTGCGGCTGAGGTTGTTGACAGTGATTACAATGTAAGATTTATTTCTTACGCAGAATTTCGAGACTGCTCATATCAGGCAGCATCTTTTTTTAATAAAAGATTTGAAAAGGTTGAAAAAGGGTCTTTTATCTGCATCTCAATGGACAATTCGTATCTTTTCCCTTATGTTTTCTGGGGGCTTGTCATGTCAGGGTTTAATCCTGTGATGCTTGATTTCAGGGCTGAAGGTGAAAATATTAAGAAATATCTCTATGATACAGGGGCTAAGGCTCTAATTTCTGATAAAAACCATGACCTTTCGAGTTTAAATGTCGATTTTCTTTTAATAGACAACTTTTCTTATCAAAATAAATCTGTTGACGAAGTTTCGGTGATGAGTTCAAAATGGGGAGATAAAATTGTGTTCTGTACCTCGGGAACAACAGGGGATTCGAGGATATTTGTTTTTACAGAGCATAATTTTATTTCAAATCTTTTTCTCACCTGGAAAACATGCGAAAAAAGTCCTTATGTCATGCCGGACGGAGAGGTTAAATATCTAGCCTTTCTTCCTGTTTATCATATTTACGGATTCTATATTTACTATGGGTGCACTGCATTGTGTGGAAATACAGTTGTCTATATGCCTGATCGCAAGCCAGAGACACTTTTCAAAATTTGTCAGACTAGGGGTATTACTCATATGCCTTGCGTGCCACTTCTTTTTAAAAATATTGTTAATAAAATAATGCATAAAGTAAATCAGCAGAATGTTTTTAAAAGAACAGCTTTTAAGACAGCTATGGCTTTTTCTAGGGGGATTCAGTATATTTTTCCTATCTCAGGTCAAAAGTTTGTGTATAAACACATGTTCGGTTCAATTCACAGTCAGATTTTTGGAGAAAAATTGATTGCGACTCAGACTGCAGGGGCTTATATGCCACCGGAAGTTAATAAAGTATTGCTGAGTTTGGGTTTTCCAATGTATACCGGACTTGGAACCACAGAGACAATTATTGTTTCTATTGATTATGGAAGATCTTTCAGGAAAAAAATGAAATCAAGTATGGGTGTTCCTTTTGAAGAGTTTAAGATTCTTGATTTGCAAAGTGGGGAAGAGAACGGCCGAGAAGGAGTTCTTTATGTAAGAGGTGATTCTGTCCATAGCGCAAGACTTAAAGAAGGAAAGCTTATTCCGTCGGATAAAGATGCAGAAGGATGGTATTGTACAAATGATATAGTAAAAAAAGATCGAAAAGGTAATATTTATTTTCTTAGCCGAAGTAAGGATGTGATCATTCCTGTAAGCGGAGAGAATATTTATCCAGATCAGCTTGAGGCTGAATTTGGAGATTTTCGTGGTATAAAAAATAAGATTATAATCGGCGTAGAGACATCTCCTGGTGCAGAAGAGGTCTACATGATACTTGAGCCTGAGTCCTCAGGGGTTGATTATTCAGCAGTCTACTCAGCAATTAATAGAGTTAACAAGCGTCTTCCTGTTCCTCAAAATATATATAAAATTTATATCTCTGAGAAACCTTTTCCTGTTACAAGTAGTCTGAAAGTGCAGAGGCAGAAGATGAAGTCTTTAATAGAAAAAGACAAGTGGCCTATGATGCATATTTCTGAATTTTCAAAAAGATCTGAAGTTGAAAATAATGAGATTTCTGAAATGGTTGAAAAAAAATCAGCGCTTACTCTTCAAATCAGCAGAGTCTTTGCAGATGTTCTTGGAAAATCTGTTGATCAGATTGATCCTGCTGCTCATTTTATAGTAGAGCTTGGTGGAGACAGCTTGACTGCACTTCAGCTAGCTGGTGAACTTGAAAAAAAGTTTGATATTTTTGTAAGTGAAGAGCATCTTCGAGAAAATGTCTGTGTAAATGATTATGTCAGATTGATTCTGGAAGGAACTCGTGTTGATCAGTCATCTGATAAAACAGAGTGTAAGCCTGTAACTGAGTTTACTGAATCTCGGGAGTTTACAGCTTTTGCAGCAAGAATCCGAGGAACTACATATAATCCGTATTTTATTCCACATGATTCAATTATTGCTGATACTTCAATAATCAATGGCAAAAGTGTGCTTAATTTTGCTTCTTATAATTATCTTGGGCTTTCCGGTCACCCCGAAGTTATAAATTTTACACAAGAAGCTGTAGCTGCATACGGAACTTCAGCAAGTGGTAGCAGGGTTTTAACCGGGGAGAAAACTCTTTATCAAACACTCGAAAAAGAACTAGCGCAATGGAAAGGAACAGAAGATTCTATTGTCCTTGTTTCTGGAAACGCGACAAATACAACTTTTGTAGGAAATTTCTGTGGAAAGAGAGACCTAATAGTCTATGATATGCTTTCTCATGATTCGATTTCTCAAGGAATCAGGCTTTCGTATAGCGAATCTAGGGCATTCAGCCACAACAATTATAAAGAACTAGATGAGATTTTATCACGTGTAAGGAAATTTTATGAAAAAGTCCTTATAGTTATTGAGGGTGTTTACAGCATGGATGGAGATATTGCTCCTGTTCCTGAATTTGTTGCAATAAAGAAAAAGTATGGTGCATTTTTAATGGTTGATGAAGCTCATTCAACTGGTGTACTTGGCAAACATGGAAAAGGTGTATGTGAATATTTTAATCTTAAAAAAGGTGATGTTGATATTTACATGGGAACTCTTTCGAAGAGTTTGGGAAGCTGCGGAGGGTATCTTGCAGGAAACTCTGTTCTGATTAATTATCTGCGTTATAATCTTCCAGGATTTGTCTTTAGCGTTGGAATTCCTCCCGCAAGTGCCGCAGCAGCTTTAGCAGGTATAAGGGTAATTTCCAAATCGGATTCACAAGTTGTAAAATTGCATACTAATATTAAATCATTTTTTGAAGAAGCTGTTAAGAATAATTTCAATACATGCGATGCTGATTTTACCGCAATAATTCCGATTCTTGTCGGCGATGACGATAGTGCTAATAAATTATGCAAGGTTATGTTGGAAGATGGAATATTTATTGTTCCGGCTGTTTACCCAGCAGTTGCAAAGGGACAGGCACGACTTCGTTTCTGTGTGACAAGTGAACATAAAGATTATCAGATAAAAAGAGCATTGCAGGTTCTCAGGCAGAAAGCTGATGAACTTAATATAAAATTACCTGAAACTACAGGTAAAATACCTCATCCTGTATATGAGTTGGCTGAAACTGTTTAAAAAATAAAGAAAAGGGGCTTGTAATAAGTCCCTTTTCTCTTTTTTGTGTTAATAAGATGATTTTTTTGTTAATTTCTCTTTCTGTATTCTGTTGGAGAAATTTTATTTGCCTTTTTAAACTGACGCGTAAAGTAGTTGCTGTCGTGAAATCCCATTTCCATCGCTATTTCAGTAATATTTAGATTCGTATTACGTAATAATTTCATTGATTTTTGAATTCTCAGTCTAATCAGGTACTCAATCGGAGTTTGTCCTGTAGCCTTTCTGAAGGTTCTCATTAAAGAGCTTCGTGACATATTTGAAATTTTTAATAATTCTTCAATTGTCCAATCTTTTGCAAAATTCTGTTCAAGAGTCCCAATCACATTACCAATTCTAAGAAGAGCATGTGCTTCTGTTGTTTCAATGTTTGTATAGGCTCGGGAAAGAAGTACAATTAGTTCGAGAAGTTTTGATTTTAAAAGAATTTCTCTACCGGGATTCTCTTTTTTCCACTCTTCTTCCATTATTTCAGCTAATTGTTCAACATGGTCAAGTTCTAGGGGCTTCAGATGTAGATGGCTTGCGAACCTGTGTTGCTGTCTGTAGTTTGGTTCAAGCATAAAGAGGGCACAGTACCCGGGCATACATCTTAGTTGATTTTCTGGTAGAAAAATTCTTTCTGGATCATACATTATGTTAATTATATTCAACTGATTTCGTTTGCGAAAATAATGTTTTTGCTGACCTTGTAGAAGGAAAATATCTCCTGCTATAACATTAAACGAGTTTCCCTCAAGCACGTGAGTAGCGCTCCCGTGGGTTACAATAACGAGTTCACAAAAGTCGTGACTGTGCTCAACTTCTGTCAGATCATGTTCGTGTGACTTCAAATCCTTAGGGTCGGTATGAACTCTTAAGACTGCCATAGGGAAACCAGATTTTCCGAAATAGTTGTTTTTTCCTGCAATTGTTTCTTTCATATCTGATACTATTGTGCTACTTTTTGGGAGAATATTCAAGGTTCGATTAAAAAACTGCTGATATAATTTTCTCCTAACGAGTTTTAGAACTTTTTTGGAGATAGTTATGTATTTACTTGGTATTGATTTAGGCAGTTCTTCTGTTAAAGCTTCTTTGATTGACAGCGAAAGCGGGTTTTGTTTTGCTAGTTCTTTTTATCCAAAGATTGAGCAGAAGATAGATTCACCTAAACCAGGGTTTGCTGAGCAGGATCCTCTGGTCTGGTATGATTGTGCTAAGAAGGCTGTTCTAGATACGGTAAAAAAATCGTGTATAAATCCTTCAGAGATAAGAGCCATCGGTATTGCCTATCAGATGCACGGACTTGTCTGTGTTGATAAGAATCAGCAACTAGTCAGACCTTCAATTATATGGTGCGATTCTAGAGCTGTACCATACGGTAAAGCTGCTTTTGAAAAAATTGGTGAAGAAAAATGCTTGTCTCATCTATTGAATTCTCCCGGCAATTTTACAGCGTCAAAGCTTGCCTGGGTTAAGGAGCATGAGCCAGAGATTTATTCACGGATTGATAAAATTATGCTGCCCGGTGACTGGCTGGCAATGAAACTTACTGGCGAGGTCCGCACAACAGTCTCTGGATTATCTGAGGGAATTTTATGGGACTATCAACATGAGAAGGTTGCAGATTTTGTGCTACAGCATTTCGGCTTTGACTCTTCACTTATTCCTGAGATTGTTCCGACTTTCGGCGTTCAAGGCTACCTGACAAAGGAAGCAGCCGAAGAGTTCGGATTGTCTGCAGGAACAGTTATTTCGTACCGAGCTGGAGATCAGCCTAATAATGCCTTCTCGTTGAATGTTCTGCATCCAGGTGAAATCGCTGCTACTGCCGGAACTTCCGGTGTCGTCTATGGTGTTACAAATAAGAAAAAATCAGATCCCTTGTCAAGGGTTAATACTTTTGCTCACGTTAATCATGATTCTTTCAGATCAAGATTGGGTGTGCTTCTCTGCATAAATGGAACAGGCATTGCAAATGCATGGCTCAAAAGGATCTTTGGAGAAATTTCGTATTCAGAGATAGATACGATAGCTTCAAAAATTCCTGTAGGAAGTGATGGTCTCTTTTTTCTTCCGTTTGGTAATGGCGCAGAGAGATTGTTCGGCAACAGGGAGCTGGGTGCCCATCTTAAAGGCATCGATTTTAACCGCCATGATAGAGGGCATTTAGCTCGTGCTGTTATTGAGGGAGTTGTTTTCTCATTTATGTATGGAATGGAGGCAATGCAAAGTTCAGGATTGGAGATAAAAACAATCAGAGCTGGTTATGCGAATATGTTTAAAAGCCTTGATTTCTGCAATACTCTGGCAAGTGTCAGTGGAACAACAATCGAGCTATATCACACAGATGGATCTGTCGGGGCAGCCCGGGGAGCCGGTGTTGGTAACGGTTCATACTCTTCAATAGAAGATGCTTTCTATTCTTTGAAAAAGGTTCGAATTGTGCGTCCTCAGAGCGGGCCATTTGATGAGGCCTATGATGATTGGAAAAAAGTTTTAAATTCTGTTTTAGAATAAAGGAGGATTGTTATGAAAGGCAATTCAAAGTTGGTTGTTTTGTTTATTACGCTTGTAGCTACCATTGGAGGATTTCTTTTTGGTTTTGATTCAGGAGTAATCAATGGGACAGTAGATGGGCTTAAGGAGTCTTTTAATTCTGATAGCATTGCTACTGGATTTAATGTAGCTTCAATGCTTCTAGGGTGCGCTGTCGGTGCATTCTTTGCAGGAGCATTAGCAGACAAGTTCGGGCGTAAGACCATACTTATTATTTCGTCTATATTCTTTACTGTGAGTGCCTGGGGATCAGGTATTGCAGATGGATCTCTGGAGTTTATCGTCTACAGAGTTATCGGAGGTCTTGCTGTCGGTGCTGCTTCAGTTGTTGCACCCGCGTATATCAGTGAGGTTGCGCCTGCAAAGTACCGGGGAACTTTGTCTTCTGTCCAGCAGATTGCAATTATAACTGGTCTATTCATAGCATTTCTCAGTAATTATCTTATCGCAGGCCATGCCGGAGGATCTGTCAAGGAATTCGCACTCGGGTTTGAAGCCTGGCGCTGGATGTTCTGGATTGAATTAATTCCAGCTATTTTCTTCTTCTTTGCTCTTTTATTCATACCTGAAAGTCCACGTTTTCTTGTTGCCATGGGGAAAAAAGAAAAGGCTCTCAAGATCTTAGATAGGCTGATAGGTGATGAGGCTGCTAATAAGCTTAGAGATATAGATAATTCGCTTGTATCAGATCATCACAGACCAAGATTTAAAGATATACGTGATAAGAAATTCGGAGTACGACCTATAGTCTGGGTCGGAATCGGTCTTGCAGTCTTTCAACAGCTGGTTGGAATAAATGTAGTTTTTTATTATGGCTCAGTATTATGGCAGTCAGCCGGCTTTAATGAGAGCGACGCCCTTTTGATAAATGTTATTTCAGGTGGTGTCAGTATTCTTGCCTGCTTCATTGCTACAGCACTAGTTGATAGAATCGGGCGAAAGCCTCTGCTATTGACAGGTTCAATCGGCATGGGTTTGACCCTCGGCATTATGGCAATTGTATTTGCTACTGCTTCTGTTCAGGAAAGCGGCGCACTGTTGCTTGCTGGAAAAAGCGGAGTGGCTGCTTTGATTGCAGCGAATCTGTATGTCTTTTTCTTTAACACCTCGTGGGGTCCTGTTATGTGGATAATGCTCGGAGAGATGTTTCCTAATCAGATTCGAGGTTCTGCGTTAGCTGTTAGCGGACTTTCTCAGTGGGTTGCGAATTTTGCCATAACTATGACTTTCCCAATCATGTTGGCTGGAGTCGGTTTAGGTGGTGCTTATGGTTTTTATGCAATATGTTCAATCGTTTCTATATTCTTTGTTTTTAAATTTGTTAAGGAAACTAAGGGTGTGGAACTTGAGGATATGAAGGGATAATATAATAGGAGAAAATGATGAGTATTGTTTCAGGGTCTAAAGAATATTTTTCCGGTATAGGAAAAATAAAATATGAAGGATTAAAAAGTGATAATCCTCTAGCTTTCAAGTGGTATGATGAGAATGCTGTTGTCGGCGGAAAAAGTATGAAGGAAATTCTTCGTTTTGCAGTTGCATACTGGCATACATTCTGCGGAACTGGCGGAGATCCTTTTGGCGGAGCTACACATAATTTCCCATGGTTTGCGGGAAATGATGTAGAGACTCGTGCAAAAAATAAGATGGATGCTGCTTTTGAATTCATAACAAAGATCGGAGCGCCGTATTACTGCTTTCACGATTTCGATTTAATTGAAGAGGGTGATAATTTTGCTGAATCAACACGACGATTGGAGTTGATGGTTGACTATGCAAAAGAAAAACAGAAAGCATCCGGAGTTAAGCTTCTCTGGGGTACAGCTAATCTTTTTTCAAATCCAAGATACATGAACGGAGCTGGAACAAATCCTGATTTCAGAACAGTTGCATATGCAGGAGCTCAGCTTAAGAATGCTCTGGATGCGACTATTGCTCTTGGCGGAGAGAACTACGTTTTCTGGGGCGGCCGTGAAGGATACATGAGTCTTCTTAATACAAATATGAAAAAAGAATTGGATAATCTTGGCAGGTTTCTTACAATGGCTAGAGATTATGCAAGAGCTCAGGGGTTCAAGGGTAATTTCTTTATCGAGCCTAAACCTATGGAGCCAAGCAAGCATCAATATGATTTTGATTCTGCTACAGTTATCGGATTCTTGAAGGCTTACGGACTAGAGAAAGATTTCAAACTAAATATAGAAGTCAACCATGCAACATTGGCTCAGCACACATTTCAACATGAGCTTCAGGTTGCAGCAGATAATAATATGCTTGGAAGTATTGATGCTAACCGTGGTGATTATCAGAACGGCTGGGATACTGACGAATTTCCAGTAAGCATTAGAGAAACTGTTGAGGCTATGCTTGTTATTCTTGAAGCTGGTGGACTCCAGGGCGGCGGAACTAATTTCGATGCTAAAATCCGCAGAAATTCTACAGACCTTGAGGATATTTTCATTGCTCACATCAGTGGAATGGATACTTTCGCACGAGCTCTAGTTGTTGCAGATCGAATTTTGAATGAGTCTCCTTACAGAAAAATGAGAGCTGACAGATATTCAAGTTTTGACAGCGGAAATGGTAAAGATTTTGCAGCAGGGAAAATGACTCTTGAAACGCTTGCTAAGATAGGTTCTGCCGGCGGAGAGCTTTCTCCTGTGAGCGGGAAACAGGAATTATATGAGTCCCTTATCAATCAGTATATTTAACTGATTATTTTGAAATTGTATTTTATGATATCATAGATTAAAATAATATTTGGAGGGTTATTTTGAAAAGAAGTATTAGTTTAGTTTTATCAATGCTGGCCGTTTTTCTCTTCTCATGCAGCGGAACAGTTGACAGATCATTGCCTTATTTCGATGATTCCCTTTCTTATGAAGAGCGGGCAGAGGATTTACTTTCCCGCTTGACATTGACAGAGAAGGCTCGTCTTATGAGCAACCATTTTACTAAGTCATATGGAATTCCAAGACTCGGAATCCCAAAATATAACTGGTGGAATGAGGCTCTTCATGGAGTTGCCCGTGCCGGTGAAGCTACTGTGTTTCCTCAGGCAATCGGTCTTGCTTCTGTATGGGATTCTGAACATCATTTTAAAGTTGCGACTGCTATCTCAGATGAGGCTCGTGCTAAGTATAATGAGGCTCAGCGACATAAAAACTATAATATTTATTACGGATTGACATTCTGGTCTCCAAATATAAATTTATTCAGAGATCCTAGATGGGGAAGAGGTCAGGAGACATACGGAGAAGATCCGTTCCTGACTGCTGAACTTGGTATCAGCTTTGTAAAGGGTATGCAGGGAGATCATCCTAAGTACAATAAAGTAGATGCAACTGTTAAACATTTTGCTGTGCATAGCGGTCCTGAGCCATTGCGGCATACATTCGATGCAGATTGTTCGGATAAGGCGTTGCGGGAATTTTATCTGTATGCCTTTGAGAGGACTGTAAAAGAGGCAAAACCTGCTGCAGTAATGGGAGCTTATAACCGTTTCAGAGGCGAGTCTTGTTGCGCAAGTAATTACCTTTTTTCTATATTGCGTGGTGAATGGGGATTCGGCGGTTATATTGTATCTGATTGTGGTGCTATAAATGATATCTGGGCAAATCATAAGATTGTTTCAACCGCAGCGCAGGCTTCAGCACTGGCAGTAAAGGCTGGATGCGATTTGAATTGTGGAATGGCATATAATAATTTGCCTACGGCAGTCCGATTGGGTTTCATTAACGAAGCTGATATCGATAAATCATTAAGACGTCTGCTTTTTTCACAAATGCGATTGGGGATGTATGATGCCCCTGGCAAAGTTCCATATTCCGCAATTTCAAATGATGTTGTAGACTCTCCGGCTAACAAGTCTTTGAATCTTGATACAGCACGAAAGTCAGCGGTTTTACTCAAGAACAATGGAATACTTCCTTTTTCCAAGGAAAAAATAAAAAAAATTGCAGCATTCGGTCCTTCTGCTGATTCTATCGATGTTCTTGTAGGTAATTATAATGGAACACCTTCTGCTCCAGTTACACTTTTAGCTGGTTTGCAGAAAAAATGTTCTGAGAAAAATATAGAATTAACCTTTGCAAAGGGATTTAATTTTATTGGATCAAATATTGATAAATCTGTTTTATCGCAAGCTGCGGATAGCGATGTTATTATAATTTTCTGTGGTTTGTCAGCGAAGCTTGAAGGCGAAGAGGGTGATGCAGGTGTAGATTCTGATGGTTTTTACAAGGGAGACAGAACTACAATCGAACTCCCAAAGATTCAGAAAGAGTTTATCCGTGCAGCAGTTGCTACTGAAATTCCTGTAGTTCTTGTTCTTACAACTGGAAGTGCAATTGCCTTGACAGAAGAAGATGGTTCACTTGATGCTATTCTGAACATGTGGTATCCGGGTGGCGAAGGTGGAACAGCCAGTGCAGATATTCTTTTCGGAGATTATAATCCTGCAGGCCGTCTTCCAATAACTTTTTACAAAGCTACGACAGATCTTCCTGATTTTACAAATTATGATCTGGCTGGAAGAACTTACAGATATTTTAAAGGTGAGGCTTTGTATCCTTTCGGATATGGTCTGTCCTATACACAGTTTGATTATTCAGGATTGAAAATCAGGCGTTCTGTAGAGAATGTTGCAGTTTCTTTTTCTGTAAAAAATACAGGCAAAGTAGATGGCGATGAGGTCTGCCAGGTTTATTTGAAATATCCGCAAAGCAGTGATCCTGAACAGCCTGTCCGGAAGTTAATCGGTTTTAAAAGGGTTGCAATAGGCTCCAGTGAGACTTTCAATGTTGAAATTATTATTCCTGCAAAGGAATTTGTTCAGTGGAATACTCAGTCAGGTGTTTTTGAAAAATTAAGCGGTGAATTTGCGATAGAAGTTTCGTCGTCGTCAGATTCTGCAAGATTGTCTGAAAGCATTATTTTTTAGTTTTTGATAAAAGACAGGAAGTCATGCTTTCTGTCTTTTTTTAATTTTAGATAGTAGAAATTAAATTTTTTTCGCAATATAAAATCCATAGCTCAAGTAATCTTTGTAGGCTTTGTAGAGTCGAATCTCTTCCTGCTCACACTCAATTATAGATTTTGCCGCATCTGAGTTATTATGTCGCTTCAGAAAGGAGTCGGCCCGTTCCTCGATTGGAGTGTAGTAGTTATCAATCCAGCTTTTTTCTGATAAAAAAAAGAATCCAACTGGCGAATAACCGTTTTCTTCGAGGATTTGAATTTTCTGCGATGCAGTTGCTATCTCAGGATATTCTCCGTTCCAGTGCTTTTCTATCTCTGCTGGTCTGGAGGCTGTCTTCCATGTAATCTCGCTTACAGCAAGATAACCACCAGGCTTCAGGAATTTTTTCCAGCTCTTTACTCCGGCCTCAAACCCGATATTGTAGATTGCCCCCTCTGACCATAGGATATCATACTCTTCATTGGTAAAAGGCAGATTCTCCATTGATCCGGCTAGCGTCGTTATCTTCTGGTCCAGATCCAGCAAAGCAGCTTTCTGATTTAATTTTTCCAGGAATTCTGGAAAAAGGTCAACAGCAGTAATTTTGCAGTCAAGATTCTGGGCAAGTACAATAGTCTGAGCACCTGATCCGCACCCAATATCAGCAACCTTCAATTCAGCCCTCTCTCTGATATCGATGAAGCTCAAAGCCTTCAAGCTCTCTTCCCTGCTTCCAGGCCCCTGCCTCTCCGCCTCAACGTGAAAATCTATCAAAAGTTCTAGCTCTGTCATTTCAGCTCCTTTCTCCTTGCAAATTACTTTGCAGAGTCTTTAATAATTTGAACAACTCTGTTTCAACTTTCGAAATTAACCGCATTCTGCTGGAGGATGATTTTGCCGTCTTCATAAATCTTCAGAGTAGCCGGTGGCGTTTCGTCTTTGCCAATGAGGTAGATATATATTTCATATTTGTAGTTATTACTGGTGAAGTTATAGTGGTGGTTCCCACCGTTACCATCATGAGTTAAACTGCCATCATAGATAATCAGATCCGGTTTGTCGGAGATTGATTTATCAATTGACCATGATGCATATCTGTAGGTCTTGTCAGCCATCAAATCAATTCTGATTTTGAATTCTTCTGTTTCGAGATAGGCTACTTGATTCGTGAAATCTTGCAGAGAAGAGTGGACAGAAACTTTTATTTTGTTTAAAATTTCCTGCTTGTATAGTTGCTCTTTCTCGGTGGAGTGGTTTATTGCGATTATTGTCCCATCGAAGTCCATCCAGATTATTCCATTGCCAAGCATTATTCCTCTCCATCCCATTTCCTCCCAATCTTTTTCGGTAGATGATTCTAATATCTTATTTGTTAAAAATTCATCAAAAATGTGATCATACCTTTTAAAAAAGTCTTCAGCATTTTCTACCGCAGGAATCGGTTTGTCTCGTCTCAGCGGGAATCTTATCAACTTCGCTAGTTCTTCCTTGTTGCCAGATTTAAAGACCTCTTTGAAATTGTTAACATATTTCTGATCTTCTTCTCTCAGAACTTTCTCATCAGAATTTTTATTTTCAGCTTGCTGTATCTTACTTCTGTCTTCTTTTCTCAGAACTTTCTCATCAGAAATTTTATTTTCAGTCTGCTGTATCTTACTTTTGTCCTCTGATTTTGTGCAGGCAAAAAGAAGCATTGTAGCGATAAATATTATGCAGAATTTTGTTCTCATTTTTCTTCCTTTTTATGATTTAATGATTTTTTCTATTCTAGCATTGATTCTTTAGGTGGTCAAATTGAAGTATTTTGTATTTTATAAAATCAGTTGCTGATGTTTTGTTGTTGAAAAATTTTATCACTGTATATTCAGCACAAGTTTGAGTCCGTAGCCGATTTCTGACATTGTGCTTTGGGGTAATACGCAGATTTTCACCACGAATCATTTTTCGTTGCCTCTCTGAGAGATTTGAGACTTGCATCGTTTAATTCATTTTTTTCAGTATTTTTAGCATATAGGTCGTTGAGTTTTTCTGTTATTTTGTCCTTGTTTTGATGCTCTATGAATTCTTTAATTGCTTTAACATAGAGCCGATTTCTTGTTAGACCTAATTGTTTTAGGCTTTTTATCACTTTTTTTCCCAGCACTGGTTATCGTAGCTCCATTCCATTTCGCCGATAAAAGATCCATCTTCTTTGAATCCGATGTTTTTACCTTTGTAGTTTTTTCCTTTATATCTGAAAGTCTCGTAAACTTGTATTACAAAGAGTTCTCCAGATGGGTAGAAGTCTATTTCGCTTTCTGGTCCAACTGTTATGTCCCCAATACTTGTTGATAGGGTTGCTGTGCCATAGTTGAGAATAATATATTCAAGGGCTCCGTTTTCGTTAAAACCCATTTTGTAGCATTGAAGCTCTCCATATTTTGTTTGATACGTAAATGCTTTTTTTAACACAAAGCTTCTTATTTTCATTTTATCGTAAAAATGAATCAACTCTACAGCTTCAAATTCTCCTAATGATGTGTTGATTTTTATGCCACTTCCTGATCTTAAAACTCTTATCTCTCCATCTTCGTTGAAATTTATTGATCCATAGTATCTAGAGTGTAATTGTCCAGGTACAACTGCGTATTTGTCCCAATACCTGCAGCCACGAATGTAAGCTATCTGGGTTTGTCCAGATAAGTTCTCGAAAGTTATCTCGTTATATTCATGGTAAAACCTTATTTCTCTTACCTTTCCTCCGTGATGGAATGCGATAGAGTTTGCTGGATAATATTTTCCAAAGCATTCTGCCATTCCAGGTGTATAATCACTGTTTTCTAGTTCCCAGATTATCTCTTTTATCGAACCGTCTTCATATAAAAAAAGAGTTGTATCATATGGAAGAGTCATTTTAGTTCCATATACATCTGCTACACATTCTTCGAGTAACCACCCATAACTTGGTTTGCCAGATTCAAATGTTGAGTGAATATTAAAAAGTACAGAAGCTCCTCCAATTTCGACTTCCTTCTGATTTTCCTCTGCATATGCAAGATTCATTCCTATTAGCAGAACCAATAATATTATAGTTTTTTTCATAAATTCATTCCTTATCTTAATTCTATGTTTTTCAGTTTATCATTGTTTTCTTTTTTTTCCAATGTAAAAAAAGAGGATTTTAATTATAGTTATTTGTCGGTTTTTATTTTTTACAAATAGATACTCAGCTTTCACTTGTAATTACATTCCATCTGTAAATTTGCATGCAAGATCTTGGCTTTGTTTTTTATTATCGTTCTTGCTGAACATGTACTGTTATGCTAATATTAAAAAAAGAGGTCATATGAAAAATGTATTTATTGTGTCGTTTCTTGTTTTGAGTCTGCTTCGGGGGTGTCCGGATTTTGTTATTGAGACGAATGAGGATGGGGAGAAGGTTCTTGTACGGTATGATGGTGATGATAGTGAGGTTGTTATTCCTGATGAGGTGAAAATTATCGGGGATGGGGCTTTTTTAAATAAAAAGGGTGTGGAGTCTGTTGTTATTCCAGGTGCTGTGAGAAGTATCGGGGAGAGGGCTTTTGCCGGTTGTGTGGGGCTTAGGTCTGTGGCTATTCCTGATTCTGTTACGCAGATTGGGGAGATGGCTTTTTTTGAGTGCGGGAAGCTGGAGTCGCTTGATGTTTCGGAATTTGTGACTGATGTGGGGCCTGCTGCTTTCTCTGGTGTTGCAGCGGAGGTGATTCATGTTAGTGAGAATAATCCCTCATACCTTCGGGAAGATGAAATTTTTTACTCAAAAGATAGGAAAAATCTGCATAGTAGTTTGAACAGGGCATTGGGCAGCTTTACGGTTCCTGATTTTGTCGAGCAGATTGGTGATAAGGCTTTTGCATGGCATGGCGATTTGAAAAGTGTTGTGATTCCTGATTCTGTGTCGCGGATTGGTGCATTTGCTTTTGGGTGGTGTGAGAGTCTGGAATCAATTGTTATTCCGGCTTCGGTCGTTGCAATCGGGGACGGTGCTTTTTTTCATGTGCGCAGTGATGCGGTGATTGTTGACAGTGCGAACGAGTCGTATGTTATTGTGGCGGAGACTCTTTTTACAAAGGATATGGCGACTCTTCATAGTGTCTTGAATCGCGGGATTGAGGGGTATGTGATTCCTGACGGGGTTGTGCGGATTGGTGGTGGCGCTTTTGAGGAGATGAAAAACTTGAGGTCGATTGCGTTTCCTGATTCTGTTGAGGCTGTCGGGGAGGGGGCTTTTCGCGGGTGCAGTGGTCTTGGGGCGGTTGTTATTCCTGATTCTGTTGCGTCTGTCGGGGAAGAGGCTTTCCGGGGGTGCAGCAGTCTGCGTACTGTGACTGTGCCTTCGGCTGTTGCGACTCTTGGTGCCGGGGCGTTTCGAGATTGCAGTGGGCTTGAAGCTGTGATTATTCTGAAGGGGCTTGCTTCAATCGGTGAGGCGACTTTTGCGGATTGTGCTAATCTGACGGGAGTTATTATTCCGGATTCTGTGACTGTAATCGGGAAAGGGGCTTTCAGTAGTTGCAACAGTCTTGAGGCGGTTATTCTTCCGGATTCGGTTAGCCGTATTGGCTATGGAGCTTTTGCTGATTGTACTTCTCTGAAAAATATTATTATTCCTGATTCTGTCGAATATATCGGGGATTGGGCATTTGCAGATTGTGGCAAACTGGAGGCTTTTGATATTCCTGATTCTGTTACCCATATCGGGGACGGTGTGTTCTATGGGTGCGAGAGTCTTTCTTCCATTATTATTCCTGATTCTGTTACAGCCATCGGTGAAGAGGCTTTTGCATACTGCGGAGGTCTGGAATCGATTATTATTCCTGATTCTGTTACCACGCTGGGCGATGGAGCTTTCGGGGAGTGTCTTGGATTGAAATCTGTGGGTCTTCCTGATTCTATAACAGAAATCAGTTTTGCTCTTTTTGTCTCTTGCGGAAGTCTTGAGGCGATTGTTATTCCTGATTCTGTGACTTTGATTGATGTTTATGCATTTGGTGACTGTACCGGTCTGACAAGTGTAAATATTCCTGATTCTGTTACTTCTATCGGAGAAGAGGCCTTTGCCGGCTGTGTTAATCTGATTTCTGTGATGATTCCGCGCGGGGTTTCTTCAATCGGTGATGATGCATTTGCCGGTGAGACTCTGCTTAGAGTCTATGCCGGTTCATATGCTCTGGAGTGGGCAGTTGAGAATGAACGTGAGTATGAGATTATTCAGTAGATTATAATTTTATCAGGCAAAAGAGACGGGGCTATCTTAGCTTTTAAGACAGCCCCTTTTTTTTATTATAAAAATTTTACTCTTCCGTTGTATTTCTTTCGCAGTGCTTTGTTTTTCTCGTCTCCGCCCTCGATGTTGGCACTTGACCAGACTGGCGGTTCGATTCCGTTTTTAACACACAGCTTGACGCATTCCATTTCCAGACGGTGTGCGATGTAGAAGTCTATCGTGCTTGATATTCCTGTAATCGGCTTGTCAAAGCCCTCAACGTTAATTACAGTGTCGCCGAATGGAACAAAATTATCGATGCATATATCTACAATGTCGAAAAGATTTTTGCCGCTGCGGTGTCTGATCGGGAAGTCTGCAGGGATTGTCTTCTGCCAGTCTGATGATGATACTCCGATTACGGTTGCGCCGCGTCGCTTTGCTTCGAGAGCGCAGTCTATTGTCGGCGGGTTGAAGCCGTAGCTGTGAAATACCAGGATTACATCGCCTTCTGATACATCGTAGTAATCTACTATATGGTTTCCTACATCATGCATTCTCTCATGGCCAAGGTACATGTATGCTGGTGTTGCTGGGTGTATTGCAAAGTCTATCATCGGGCAGAGGTTGGCAAGTCCGCCAGCTCTCCAGAAAAGTTCCTGCATAACCAGTGCTGTGTGGCCGCCTCCTCCAAAGATATAGATAAGCCTGTCTTCCTTGATTGCTCTAGCCATTTCGCTTGCTGCAGATGCCAGCTGTTCTGCCATTGTATCTTCAAATTTTGTGGCAAGTTCATTGATTTTGTCTAAAAAACGTAAATCTTTTTCCATTATAATCTCCTTATTCTAATTATTTATCTAATACTTCGCCGAAGGCCTCTGTCAGAACATTCCAGACAGCATCAGGATCTGGAGCGCTGAGGAAGGTATCTTTGCCAGCCTTGTATGTCCACGAGAAGATTGAATCTACACCAGCATCGGCGTAGGCATGCACAATCTGCTTAATAAATTCCAGGTCGGCAGGGGAGTCAAAGTAGCTCATAACCCACCGCTGCGATTTCTTGTTGTTCTTGCGTGCTAAATCCACAGTCTGCTTTGCAATCTTTCTGTGAACAGAAAGCGGTGCATTGTAATCGACAATTATTGATGTCGAGAAAACGTCAATATCGTTTCGCGATGCAATTGCCTCCCAGTTATCGAATCCTCGCTGGTGTGACAGATAGTAGTTGTTATCAGCCGGGAGCGAGCATTGAGTTATAGTCAGG
>JAFGXN010000002.1 GCA_016936615.1 Spirochaetales bacterium
GGTGCGTGGATTGAAACAATGCATCAATATGATGCACTATTGATTATGCCTGTCGCACCCCATGCGGGTGCGTGAATTGAAATAATCTAATTAATAATTACAAGCAGGGGGCTATAATGACTTATAAAGAGTTAACAAAAAAGCTTTCATCTTCTGGTTGTTGCTTTGTTGGGCATCAAACAAATCATTATAAATTGTTTAGACCAATAAAAAATAATCTGTAATATATATATTGACAATAATAAACAAATAATTTACTATTTGTTTAAGGAGAAAAAAAATGGAAAAAATAAAATATCCTTTCTACTATAAAAAAGAAAAAAAGTTTTTTGTCGCTCAATGTTTAACTTTTCGAAATGCTTTTACACAAGCCGAAGATTTCGAAACTTTGCTTTTATATGCTAAAGAAGTTTTGGAAATGGCTGTTAGTTGTAGAAATTTAAAAGAACTACCTAAACCTAAAAGTACTTTTTTAAGAAGGCGTGTCTTTTGGGTTGAATTAGACCCATCTAAAATTGAAACAAAGAGCTGAAGCTCTTTGCTTTTATAATCGGTCGCTCTGGGCATCCCCCAAAACCGCTATTTCCCTCGGGCTGATCATAGCAACAAGTTCCCTGAGGAAAACTTAACACTTTGACCTTTCATCTTCTCCTATATTTTTTTTCAGTTACGGAAAAATTATAGACCTTTTTTTTATGAATTTTCCGCTGAAGATTTTTCGTCTAGCTTTATTTCTTCCCCTTTTTCGAGGATCCCGGACCTTTTTTACCTATCTTTGACGCTAAGAAAAGAACATCGCTCTCTTTTAACAGTACCTGGGATTTTAATCTTATACCTAGTTTATATTTTGCAAGCTGCACTCTTAAAGTAGAATGATTGTAATTATACTCTTGTTCAAACTTATCAGGCGTGTAATATATTCCTGGTTCAAGTCTTATTTCTTCATCTTTATTGATTATAATAACGTCATTTAGTTCTTTATCATCTATTTTATACATCGATTTCTCCTTTTTAAATAATAAATTATTTATTTATTACTGTCAAGTAAATCTTTTTACCAGGCTTCCCCCCCCCTCACCGATACCCACAAGCTTCGACACAGGCAATCAGCTTCCCAGAGACATCCTTGACTTCAACCCGGTAGAAGCAGATATTTCTGCCATCTTTGACAGCGCTTGCTTCGGCTGTCAGGAGTGGGGTTTGTGCTGGGGAGATGAAGTTTATGGTGCTTGATAGGCTGACGGTTAGGGGGTTGTCGCAGTTTGAGGCAACCGCGAAGGTGAAGTCGGCTAGGGTGAAGATTGCTCCGCCCATGACAAAGCCGCCTGCGTTGTGATGGTTGTCGGTGATTTTCATGCTACATCGCGCGTATCCCGGCCGCACCTCATCGATTACGACACCAGAACTCTTTGTAGCGTACAAATCTTTTGAGAAAAATTCCCTCGACTGTTCTAAATAGTTTTTCATATTCTCCTCCCCATTTGCTATTTTACATCAAGAATTCACATATGGGGAGGAAAAATTTCATCTTCACGACAAATTAGAACTCATCATTTACACCAAAAGCCTTAAATTCTTTTACAACAACTGAACTCTGTTCGTTCAGAATAATCAGTCTGATAAATCTAGCTTTCAGCCCCTCTGGATGAAAAATCTTAAATGTATGTAAATATCCATTTTTAGGGGGTGGGGTAGCATTGTTACTCTGATCTACAGCAGTTTGCCAAATATCACCATCCTCTGAGATATCAATCTTGTACAGAACAGGCCTCCCCCAATTAGTCTCACTTATAAGATTGAATCCGTAGATATTCTTTTTTTCTCCAAGGTCAAAAACTACATACTCAGTTGATCTAAAAATTCTTGCTCCTGAGAAATCCACCTTTCCGTCGTTTAAATTCTTCAGCCCGACAACAGAACCCTTGTCTGACTTTATTACCTTTTTTCCAACAAGAATCCCCTCGCTTGAGCTAGTTTCATTATTTCCGGCAGATTTAATAATTTGTGGATGATATTTAGAAAACAGAGACCTAGCGAAATTTATCTTTTCATCAGTGGCGTATTCAACGCCCTTGTAACTGCCTGAAGCAGAATCTATCCAATTTTCTATAAACTTATTTTTTTTATTATGGGAAAAAATTTTATTAACTGTGAAGGTTCTAGTTTTTCCCCCCCTGCTTAATGACTCGACCATTGATGAAATAATCTCTTCCCACTGAGGGTATATCGCTTCAGATAAATATCCGCTCCATTCCTTTACAGCGTAATTATTCAGCCCCCAGGGATCATCTCCCAAAGTCCAACGAGTAATTTGAATCTTTGCATTACGCTCCATAAGGTCAGCCTCTTCTTTTGACCCTCCCAAATTTCGCGCATCATTTATCCATTCCTCAAGCCGGAAATCTTTCTGTTTATATAGAAGAGAATCAAAATCTTTTATAAAGTTTAAGAAATCATCTCCGATTTTTTTTACCTCTCTCAGGTTTTTTCTCTTCCAAGCCTTGTTGAGTAAATATTGGTAGTGACCTGAAAATTGACTTAGAACCTCCCTTGTTAAGTGGATGTAGTCATATGCAAAAGTAGAGCTTTCCTTATAATTATCAACTTCGAGAGTCATTAACTCCCAGGCTTTGATAAGCTCTGTCTCAACTGAAATATCTTTATTACTCAAAGAGGGTGAGTAACAAATAGGAGAAATATCTTTCAAAAGATAAGTTGAATATCTTTTTGAAAAAATATAACCCCACGCTAATTTTAAATTTTCAGTTACATCTCCGTATCTTTTTTTAAGGTAGAAAATTTTCCATTCCTCTAGAGATTTGACACCATCTCCCCACATCATATCGAATACAAGTTCATAGACAATAGGATTGTAGCCAAGCCCTTCCATCATGATCCCCATGCCCTGGATATTTCCTTTTTCTGTAGAGTTTTGCATCTTATTATAGTTGTCAAAAATTTGAGTCAGTCCGCCATAAAGATCTACTCTGTCGCCAAAATTTTGAACTATGCTCCAAATCCAAGGTTTTCCATACCAACCACTTTGTTTTCTCCATCCAGTGTAGTACCAGCTCTCAGCATGGAGCTCTAGTGCTATCATTCGTTTGTCAGGAACTGCATCAAAGAATGCTTTAGTCCTTTCTGTGTTCCAGTAGTGGTTTGGTAATTCAGGACTTTTGAAGCACCATGTCTGTATCACCCATATTCCATTTGGATCAGCATCGTTCATGGAATTGTATATGGTTTTTGCCATATTTGATACAAATTCGGTATCTTTCTGCTTTGGTTCCATCTCGTTGAAAGGATCAATTGCGTAGAGATTATCAGTGCCATATATCTCAGATTGAACCTTTATAAATTCCTTGCTGATTTCCTTAAAAATAGGTTCTTCCCAGGATAGTGAGTATGTTTCGGGGAATCCAGCCCAACTAAGCTTATTGACCTTCAGTTCTGGGTATTTTTTAATCAGAGCCTTAGGGATATGTCCTGAAAATCCAGCAAGTACTGGTCTCATCCCGAGAGATCGCTGGCGTGCAAGTATCATTTTTTGTAGATTCATCTGCTTATCAATTACAGATTGAGGTAAAATGCCACCCCAGCCATCTAAATTACCCATCCATTGCCAAGGGAAAAAAGCAGGACCAGAAAAGAAATCGTTTAAGTCTGATTTGCTAAGCCCAAATTTTTCATATGTTTTTTGCCATGCAGCTTCTTGACCTAACAGTGCTAATGGCATATTTATTCCATTGAAAGCCAAAATATCGATCATTCTTTCCCATTTTTGCCAATCCCAGAAAGCAAAGGAGTAGCCAAACACGCAATAATTAAAAATATACCGGTACTTAAATGGAGATTCAATTTTTACATCTTTATCTACTTTTTTTAAAGGCAAATCAATTTGCAGATTATCTTCTCTCCAGCTTATAGAGCAATTGTACATATTGTTTAGATACCATTTTAATCCTCTACATGCAGAGACTCCAGAATCACCTCTTAGAATAATCTTTTCTCCAATAGATTTAACTTCAAAAAAATCCTTGTCTGAATTGCTAATAATTTCTACCATGAAAAAATTAGCAATATCCTCTCCCAATAATCTTTGAATGACTGCATGCGCAGCTTCTTGCTGCGTTTTGCTAGTGACATTTTCTTGTGAATAAATATTTACAATTGTGCAACAGAATATAAATAATAGTACTTTTTTCATGCTTCCTCCATTGCTTATAGTATCATGCTTTTTTCTCATGAAAAAGTTGAATTTCTTGAAGTGTTTTATA
>JAFGXN010000046.1 GCA_016936615.1 Spirochaetales bacterium
TAATAAAAATGAATGCTATAGATACGTCAAAGTTAGAAATAGGAACATATTTTACAAAAAACGTTTTCTTAGACCAGGGGTTTTTACTACTAACACCAGAAGTTCCAGTATCACAAGAACTTGTAACAAGATTAAAGAAATGGAATTTCAGGATAATATACTCTGAGGGAGAAACGACCAAAAGACCTGTATACAAAACTGAGAAAAAAGTTATAGAGGCTGATCTCTCTATCGAAAGAAATGAAGAAGAAAAAAATGTCAGAACCGAAGCAGATAAATACTTCACAGACTGCGTAAACTTTTTCAAGAGAGTCTTTGAGAAATATATCAAAAATGATGATTTAGACCGTGGCTTAATTATAGACAAGATTAAAGAGATGAGACAGACAATCCTCAACAACAAAGATATCTACCTTAACCTTTCAGATATTCCAAACGAGAAAGAGTATATTGTTGTCGATGCTGTAAAAACCGCTATCTACGCTGTTGCTCTTGCGGAATTGTTAAAATTCCCAGTTCACCGTCAAATTGATATCGGAGTGGCTGGACTTCTCCACGATATAGGAATGTTAAAGATTCCAAGACAAATATATCTAAATGACAGGCGGTTAAATGAACAAGAGAGGAAAATAATACAAGCTCATGTAAACTTAAGTGCGCAAGCTCTTCGAAAAGCAAATTTTTCTAATGATATAGTTCAAGCAATTCTTGAACACCATGAGAATTTCAACGGCTCAGGATATCCACAAGGTTTAGATGGAACTTTGCTCACTAGCTACGGAAAGATTGTCGCTGTTGTAAGTGCTTATGTTGCTGCAACTTCAAGCAGATTGCACCGAGATAAGATGCAAGGGCACAGCGGAGTTATTGATATATTAAAGCAAACAAACAAAAAATATGACCCTCAAATAACAAAGGCGTTGATTCTTATGCTCTCTATCTACCCTCTTGGAACATTTGTCGAACTTGAAAATGGCCAAAAAGGGATAGTTTGCAAGACTTCGATTTACAATCCAAAGAATCCAATAGTAAAACTTTTACTTGATGCTAACAACGAACCTTTTACTGTGCACAAAGAGGTTATGACAATAAAAGAGGGTTCAACAATTAAGAGAGCATTGACCGAGAGTGAGATTCTAAACGTGAAAAATGTATACAAATTCACAAACTATCTACAAAACCCAGAAATACTTACAAAAGGCTAAAACTTATGGAAATTATAAAAGTCGAATATGAAAAAAATAGAATTGAGCAGGTTCCTCACGGAACAAAAATTAAGGATTTAATCGAAGGGATTGAATCCTACGCTAAGATTGAAGGGGAAATGGCTGGAGTTATGTTCAACAACTATCCAGCTGCACTGACAAAGAGAATTAACCACGAGGCTGAGATCTCTCCGATAATGATAAATTCAAAAGAGGGACGAGAGATGTACAAAAGCACTCTCAATTTTCTCTTAACAATGGCATCTACTGAACTTTTTCCCGATAAAAAATTCTTAATAGGTGGTGCAATTTCAGAAGGCATTTTCTTCAACTACAGCAACGATAAAGATCTAACAGAAGAGACAATCAAAATGCTTCGCGACAAAATGAAAAGCTATATTGATTCTAAGCTTCTAATTGAAGAAGTAAGAGTCTCCTACTGCGATGCGATAGATTACTTCAAAGAAAAGAAGCGAACAACAGCACTATCTCGGCTTGAATATATAAATTCAGATTCAATAATACTTTTTAAATGTAAAAACTACCTTGATTTCACAGATGGACCACTTATCGATAATGCAGAAAAAATCAAAAACTTTGACTTACGCAAATATGAGAATGGACTGCTTATTCGTGAACCGATAGACCTCAAGGCTTTCAAGATTGGGGAGTTCCATAACCGTTCTATCATTTACAAAATCCATAAAGAGTATACAGAATGGGGAAAAAGTGTAAAGCTTAACTCAAGTGGGGATTTGAACAATATTATTCAGAGTGGAAATATCAAGGAATTTATCAGAATAAATGAAAATTTACACGACTTCAGGATAAACCAGATCGCATCAGAGATAAAAGACAACGCACACAAGATTAAGACAGTATTGATTGCAGGGCCTTCATCATCTGGAAAGACAACTTTTACAAAGAAATTAGCGACTAGCCTTCAGATGAATGGACTTTCACCAATTATTATCTCCCTTGATGACTTTTTTCTCCCAAAAGAACAAACACCAATAGATGAAGATGGGAAATACGACTTTGAATCTATCAAGGCTATTGATGTGGAATTGCTAAATAAGAAATTACTTGAGCTTTTTCAGGGAAAACCAACAGAGATGCCTATCTTCGACTTCAAGAAGAGCAGGAGAAGTAAGGTTGGGAGAATTCTAACAATGACAGAGAACAATATTCTTCTAATGGAGGGAATACATGGGCTTAATCCTGAACTCACTCCTCGAATTCCAGAGGATACAAAATTCAAAATATATGTATCAGCCCTAACTCAACTCAGACTTGATAGCCACAACAGAATACAGACTACAGAAAATAGACTTATTCGTAGGTTAGTAAGGGATTCTCAATTTCGAGGACAATCTGCAAATGGAACGCTAGAGATGTGGCCTTCGGTGCGACGTGGAGAGGATAAAAACATCTTTCCTTTTCAAGGGAATGCCGATGTTGCTTTCAACTCTGCCTTAGATTATGAATTGCCTGTACTAAAGCTTTTTGCAGAACCATTACTCAGAACTGTAAAACCTTTTCATCCATATTATGGAAAGGCTGTAAAATTACAAGAACTTTTTGCTAATTTTTTACCAATAGCACCAGAAGAGGTTCCAAACTACTCTATTCTTCGAGAATTCATAGGAAAAAGTGGCTTCAAATATTAATTACTCAGAAGCCACTGCTGTCAACGGGAACAAACATCCAGAGAGATTTGCAACTGAAAATCTAATCCCAGAGTGGCTATTTAAATCTCCTGAGGTGCAGTGAAAATACCCATCAACAACGAATTTTGATTTAAGATCAACAATAGCATAAATTTTAGCAATATCAACATCGGATGAAGGCAGTCCAACGACAGCATTTACGTCAATATCCTCGGCTTGAACAACTGCAAAAGCCTTCTCATCTTCTGTAAAATAAGAGATATAGATTGTTCCGTAATATGTTGATTTTGTTCCATTTATTGGAAGTTGCTGTGTTGCAGTTAAAGAAAAAACCTGATGATCGCTAGCAAATCCAACTGATTCGGGATCTTCTACAACAAAAAGACTCGCACTATTCTCTTCCATTACCTTTATCAAGCCATTTGAAAAGTCTGCGAAATAAGCAAAGGCTGTTGTCTCATCAAAAATTGAACACGAAGAAATAAAAATGATTAATAAATATATTATTTTTTTCATAAAAACCTCTAACTGATAGTAATATAGAATTTGATTTTGGGCGAGTCTATTATTAGGAAAAACAGAAAATAATCATATTGACTTTTATTTTTATTTGCAAGAAAATGAGTTATGGATGCAATAAATAACTGGATGAATAATTCCTTATACAAAATTTCAAAGATTTTAGAAAAAGACCTAAAAACCGGGTACCATGTGAATAGCGATTTTAATATTGGACTAGCGAGTCGCGGAGAAATATATAGCTTATTGGACAAGATGCTGGCTGTTCTCTTTCCAGGTTGTTATTGCAATGAAAAGATACCTGAAGACGAGATGGTATTTTTCATTGAAGATGCACTAAGAGAAATCACCCTGAAATTATCAAAACATATACGAGATGTGTTGTCTGACGAGAGCGAGGAAAACAATATACAGAAGGCATTCGAAGCTGTATCGGTACTGATTGAACAACTACCAGAAATCAGAAAGGCTCTGCTCGAAGATATCAAGACTGCGTACAATGGGGATCCCGCTGCAAAAAGCCTAGACGAGATTGTTCTAAGCTACCCTTGCATAGATGCTATTGCGACATACAGAATTGCCCACACATTATATAAATTAGAGATTCCAGTAATTCCTAGAATTATGAGCGAAAGATCTCACTCACGCACTGGAATAGATATCCATCCTGGAGCGCAGATTCAACCTGGTTTTTTTATTGATCATGGAACTGGTGTTGTAATCGGGGAGACTTGCAAAATTGGAAAAAACGTAATTCTCTACCAAGGAGTGACTCTTGGAGCACTATCTCCATTTGATAAAAAAGGCAATCCGCTGCGAGGGGCAAAGAGGCACCCCGACATCGAGGACAATGTCATAATTTATGCTAATGCAACAATCCTCGGCGGGAACACCATAATTGGTAAAGGCTCCATCATCGGCGGTAACTGCTGGGTAACAGAGTCGATACCACCAGGAACAATTGTCTATAATAAGAATGAAATTAAAATGAAGAACAACTGAAAAAAGCCTCCCTCGCGGGAAGCTTTTTTATTACATTTCTGAAAAATCGTCTTTAGACGCACCACAAAGTGGACAAGCCCAATCATCTGGAACATCAGCAAAATCAGTTCCTGCAGCTACACCATTATCTGGATCACCTAATTCTGGATCATAAATATATCCACACAAATCACATACATATTTTTTCATATTATCCTCCATAAATATTGTTACATAAAATCTCAAAAACTCAAGAAAAATTTTATTTTCTTTGCATTAAAGCTCTATCAATCTGAAAAATTCCCATGTTGCTATCGCCGACCATCTCTAGTTGGTCAATAATGTTCTGAACTGAAGACTCTTCCTCCACCTGCTCATCTACAAACCATTTCAAGAATGATTCAGTACCATAGTCTTTCAATTCGCGAGCTGTCTCTACAAGACCATAGATTGAAGCAGTAATATACTCTTCATGCTTCTTCGCAGCCTGCAATGCTTCAATAATCTTAGACCAAGAATCCTGTGGCTTAGGAATTGCATCGTAGAAGACTCTCTCGCCTTTTTCATCCACATATCTGTGAATCTTCTCAGCATGAGCAAGTTCTTCCTTCGCTTGTTTCTGGAACCACATTCCAAATCCAGGTAAGTTTTTGCCAAAAAAATCAGCAGCCATTGATGCGTAAATTGAAGCAGAAACAATCTCTTTGTTAAACTGAGCATTCAAGGCATCAGCCATTTTTTTATCTAATTTCATATTATTTATCTCTCCACATTCCATGAACATTGCAATACTCTCGTGCTGCAACATCTTTGCCATGTGCTACATTAAATACAGCAACTGGTTGATCTCCAGGCTGCAAATCTTTCCGAGATGTAACACCATCAACATCAAGCTCAATAAACATAATATAGTGTTCAGCCTCCATTGGATGCAAAGTGCTTCCAACTGTAACTTTGTAACCACCATCAACCTTCTCAATCAACGGAACATGTTTCTGTCCAGCAGGATCAGCAGTCTGTGAAGCCCTCAAAATCATTGGTTCACCACAGCAAATTAACTGTCCTTTGCCATCATACATTAACTCAACAACATTTCCGCAATGTTTACACATAAAAACTTTTTTTTCCATACAAAACTCCTCTTATAATCTTACCAGTTTTCGCAAAGTAATTCAAAATATGCTCGTGGATGTGCACATGCAGGACATACCTCAATAGCATCATCACCCTCATGGATATAACCACAATTTAGACATCTCCAAACAACCTTCTCATCTTTTTTGAAAACCTTGTTAGCCTGTAAATTAGCCAAAAGCCCTTTATATCTATTCTCATGCTGTTTCTCAGCAACAGAGATAGCTTCCCATACCTTTGCAATATTCTCGAAGCCCTCTTCTCTTGCAGTAGCAGCAAAAGCTGGGTACAAATCTGACCACTCTTCATGCTCTCCGCCTGCAGCAGCAGCTAAATTCTCTTCTGTTGTTCCAATCTTACCAGCTGGAAACATCGCAGTAATTTCTACCATATCACCATCAAGAAATTTAAAAAATCTCTTGGCATGCTCTTTTTCCTGATCAGCAGTCTCTTCAAAAATCTTAGAAATTTGTACATAACCCTCTTTCTTTGCAACTGAGGCAAAATAAGTATATCTATTTCTTGCCTGAGATTCCCCTGCGAAGGATTTCAATAAATTCTTTTCTGTCTTTGTTCCTTTTACACTAGCCATTAAATAGCCTCCTCTAAAATGTTTTTATTTTCTATTAAATCCTGATAAGTTAAATCAGGATGAATTCCCAATCTCGTAAGAGAAAAATCCCATTTAACTGGATCTTCCCTATTCAAACCTGCATAAAAATTTGTAATTTCAACCGCGGTTTTCATATTTGCAACCTTCGATTTTGTGATCCCCATCAGATTGCTCAATGATAACATATGAACATCCAATGGGATAGTTAAAAAATCGCTTCCAAAATCCCAAACCCCTGTATCTAAGTTATCTTGACGACACATCCACCGAAAATAGAGATTCAACCGCTTAAGCGAGCTACCCTTCTCTGGATTTGGAATCAAATGTTTACACCCATGACTTACCCCGCAATCATTCTCAAATACTTTATTAAAAAAATCATAAAAACTCTGCCCGAGATTAACTGAAGACCTCTTCTGCGCTAAAGATTTTGCAGCGAAATCACCAACACTCCCATACTCCTGAATCATCAAATTAATTCCATGAAGAAAAAGTGCAATATCATCTCCAGAATAGAACCTGTACTTAAAATTCTCTAACAATTCCCTCAAATCTGCAAGCGTTTTTTTATTTAATTCAGCTGCGTAATCACGATTCTTTCCTTCGCTTATTATATCTAAAATATCACGACCAGCCTCTACAATTAGATTAGCCCGCCCCACTGCAAGAGACCCTGCTATCAATCCAACAATCTCTCGATCTGCCACTTCTGCGTCTAGAACAAGCTCTAGAGGGTCAGGCGCAACAAACTCCGGCCTATTCAATCTATGATATAGATTCTCTAATATTGCAAGAGCTTCACCACTACTCATCTCAGCAAGTCTCATCCGCACCCTCTTTTGCTAAGCAACTTCCACAAATTCCATAGAACTCTAGACTAGCGCCTTTCAACAACCTCTCCTGCATCCAATCCTTGTCTTTTATCAGATCAAATCCGAACACAGCATCTACATCCTCAACAGCATCACATTTTATACATCTAAAATGTGCGTGCATTGAGATATCAGCATCAAATCTTGCCTTAGAACAACCAATATTTATCTTCTGAGCTAAATTCTTAGCAACAAGCCACTCCAAATTTCTATAAACAGTTCCAAGACTAATATTAGAGAGCACACCTCTTACCTCATCGTATATTATATCAGCCGAAGGATGATCCTTGTGAGTCTTAAGTTGTTCTAAAATTATCTCTCTCTGTTTAGTAACTCTCATATTTTCCTTATTAGTAATGATTACTATTATTATATAACATTTATTTTTTACCCTGTCAACACTTTTTTATATATTTTCAAGTTTAGTGGAAAAAATCTAAATTTCAAAAAAAAGCAACCGTTTTACCGGCTGCCTTTAATCTATTCTATTCTGGTATAAGCTCTAATATGAGTTCAACCTCTCCGCGACTTAGCTTTGTAGTCTTTGCTATCTCAGATATCGACCACCCTTGATGGGCTAACTTCTTGACCAAGGCTCTTGTATCTGCCTGAGGAGCTCGATCTCTCGCATCCTTTGCTGCATCAGACTCGACAAGAGTCTTGAATAATTTCACATTTTCCTGCGCTGACTTATTTATCTGATCTAGTCTAGTCTCTGTCTCTGCCAACCAAGCCCTAGCCTTCTGCATCTTATCCATTCGCTGATCAATATCATTTAAAAGGTTATCAAGACTTGATATCTTTTCAATCGCAACATCTGCATCAGGCTTGTTCTTAGCAAGAACAGCAATTCTATCAGAGCTATTCTTTAAATTAAGTAAAAATTGAGAAAAATTAGATTCAAGTTGTTTAACTCGTCCTTCCATAGTCTCCATCTGCTGAAAATTCCTATCAATTCCTTGCGCAGTTGAGTCTAACAAGCCTTCTTTATGCTCAAGCCTAACATACTTTCGATCAACCTCTGCAATAATATCCTCAACCTGTCGTAATTTTGCCTGAATATTATGAAGAACATCACTTCCAGAGGTAACATCGTCAAGCTTAGCCGAGATAGCGTTAGAAGTCTCCATCAATCTAGTGAAATCTTTCTCCATCTCATCAACCTTTCGACGCTGTGCAAGAAGCTCATTCAATCTAATATTAAGTTCCTCTTCCATCTTCTTCATCTTCTGGAAATTCTTATCAGTCTCTTTTATCTCTTTCTTATCTACGCGAAGCCTATCAAGCTCTTCCTTCAAGAAATCCAAATCCTGCTTCAATCTCAACTTCATCTCATCAGCCTTTTCAAATAACTTTGTCTGAGCAACAAAATTTTTCATTCTCTTATCTAGTTCATTTAAATTAACTGTCAAAATATTAGTTTTCTCATCTATTCTGCCAAACAACTGCTCCCTGACAGTATTGACCTTGACCCTTGTATCTGATGCAATCTTTCTAAAGCTCTCAGTCTCATTTGAAACCTCTTCAAGCAGTGTTGCAGATCGACTGTCTAACTGGCCTAAAATATCTGAATACTTCTCTTTAAAATCCTGAACAGCCTCGGCAGTCTTTAACTTTAACTCACCTTCTAATTTTTGAATATTTGATGAGACAGTAGCTAAATCATTTGCAATAGCCTCACGATGTGTAGCTGACTCTTTAAAGAAAAAGTCTTTCTCTCGCTGAAACTCTGCCTGTATCTCAAAAATATTATCCGAAGCCTGCAACTTAAAGTCAGAAATCTTAGAATTTATCTCAGAATTAGACTCGCTAAGCTGCTGCAAGACCTTACTCTGCCAAATTGTCATATCACTCTTTGCAGTCTCAAGAATCCTAACTAGCTCATCATTCTTAGTCTCAACTTCACCACTTATCAAGGCAAATCTGTCTTTAACCTTGCTCTCGTAGCTTGAAATTTTTGAATTTATATTACTCTGATACTCATCAAACTCTGTAGAGAACTTATTCAAAGATGAATCCTTTAATTCAGCAATAGCTTGATCTATAAATTCTCGCTGACGAACCACCTCTTGCTCCGCATTAGTGAATCTCTGATCTATCAGTCCGCTCAATCTCTGAACCTGCGAATCTAACCTTTCAGACTCGTGGGAGATATCGCCCTGTAATTCCTTAATCTTAGAAGCAAAGCTCTCTGAGTACTGAGCCTCCATCTGCTGTCGCTCTTTTACAACCTGACTCGTAACATCATTCATTTTCACAGCTACACTATTCTGCCAATCTGCAATTTTCTCTTCCATTTTGTCAGATCTTGTCCTAATATCAGCAAAAAACTCATCTTCTAGAACTGCAAGTTTACTACTAACATTATCATATGCTCGCTTTTTAAGCTCATCCAGATCATTTTCAAGCTTAGCTACACCATTCCCAAACTGTGCATAGACCTCTTCAGCTCTGTGAACCTCTTGTAACCTTTCCTGCTCAAGCTGTTTCTCAAAACGTAAAAACTCACTCTTCAGTTTGCCTGATTCACTATCCATGTAATCTTTCATAACAGCTTCAAACATTCCAACTTCAGAGACAATACTATCCATTCTGTTAAATTTATAGGAGACAGCATCCTCAAACTCGTTTATACTCTGCTCAACAGACTTAATCCGTGAGATATAATCACTATCAAGTTTACTTATCTTCTGTCCAAGATTTAATTTAAAATCACCAAATATCTTCAGATTCTCTTGTTTTGAAACAGAGAACATATCTTCCAATTGCCTTGCCTCATTATTTAAAAGTGAACGAATATCTGAAATCTTAGAATCAACATCTGATTGAACAGTAACAACAGAATTCTCAACCATAGACTTAAATGACTGCATACTCTTTTCCTGATCACTCTGGAAAAGTTTATTACTCTCAGCCATAGCAGATAACCTCTGCGTAGACTCTTCAATAGCAAGCTCAAAGGATTTTTCAATCTCAGTTCTAACCTCTTCAAGCTTCTTGACAGCATTTTCTCGTTGTAGAGAGACATCGCCTCTCATCTGACCAAACATCTGAACAATCTCCGCATTGGTCTTTTCTACCTTCTTGCCTACCTCAGAGACATTCTCAAGCATTCGTTTCTCAACCTCATTTGCCTTCTGATCAATCTCTACCCTCAAGGCATCAAATACCTCATCTTTCAAGGTTCTACCATGCTCTGCTGCAAGATTTATATTGTGCTGGTATGTAGACTCAATCTCATCAGCCCTCTGCTTGAATCCCTGCAACTTAGCAAACCACTGCTCCTCTTGAGCAAGAAAACTCTTCCCAGCCTCATCAATCGTTACAGAAATATCTCCAGAAATCTTATTAAAAGAGGCAACAAACTCACCCTCTTTTGCCTCTACCCGCTGATTAAAATCGCTAGAGAAGCTCTCAAACCTCTCATTTGTATCGCGAAGCAACTTATCAAAGATCTCCTTTGACTGATTCTCACTCTCTACCCTCATCGAATCTCTACGAGCCTCTAATGATTTAATAAATTCAGAAAACCCCTCAACCGAACCTTCTAAATTCGCAACATACTTACTCAAATTATCAACATCGCTATCAATCTGCCCCTTAGCCTCACCCCAGACCTGCTGAATTTGTTGCTGATTCTCAATTGAAAATTTTTCTTTAAGCTCAGGAATCTCCTTCTCTATCTTTCCAACTGAATGTGAAATTCCTTTTAACTTCTTCGATACGCTATTTACAAAGCCTGCCTCAGATTTCAAATAGTTTAATCTCTGTGCAGTCTCAGAAGAGAGACTATTAAGCTCATCTATCATAACTCCATATGAGTTAATCTTTTCATACATCTGCTCAATTGTCTCAGATCTAGAGTCTATTTCAGCCTTCACACTCTCGGCACGACTAAACAGAGCTGTAATCTCTCCCTCTTTAGTAATAACATCGTTATTTACCTTTGTAAAAAAGTTATCAATTCTCTGGCTTGCAACTTCAACACTCTGGTCTATTCTAGAGCGTAATTCATTATAACTATTTGTACCCGAAGCTAAATCAGCCTTAACATTACTTAACATTGCATCAAGCTCAGAATAAAGAGTCTCAGCCCTATCGCTAATACCCTTTAACATCTCAGAATTTTTCAAATCTGCGGTCTCGAAGATCTTCAAGCTACCTTCACTGATCTGATTTACAGAATCTGCAATATACTTATCCTTCTCAGACAAAAACCTATTAGTAAATGTATTAAACTCAGAGACAGTCTTGTCTGCATCCTGAACCTTAGAGTAAAATCCAGCAAAAAGCTCTTCTAGACGCTGCTGAGACTCACCGAGGAGCCTCTCAAGCGACTCTCTGTTCAAGGACTCGAAATTAGCCGATATAGAGCTTATAGAGTTCTCAAAAGAGGCTAACTGACCTGCAAAAAGCCCTAAATCCTTGTGAGTCTTCTCAACAAAGGCAGAATCTTCTTTCAATTTAGCAATATTTGCATTTGTTTGATTATACAAATCTTTTAATTCGCTAATTGAGGCATCATACTCCTGGATCTGAGTATATATATTTGAAACCTCTTGTGCCTTCAGAGTCAAATCCTCTCGGATCTGGCTAGATTGATTATTCAAATCGATCAAATCATGCTTTGACGCATCAATACTCTTACTGATATTATCTGAAAAAGATTGATATTCATCCTTAATCTGAGCAAAATCTCCTCGTGCACTAACTAAAGTCTCAGCAATAACCTCACTAGAGCTCCTCACCTGGGCTGAGATCTTCTGGTTGCTCTGTTCAACTGAACTCAACAATGAATTTCTTGCATCATCAATCTTAGCAATATCAGCACTAACAAAATCACCATACGAAGCCCTAACCTCATTGTAAATCTCAGCAAAATTAGATTTACCAGTAACCAAAATATCATCAACCTCTTTAGCAAAGCTATCAACCTTCATACTATATACAGAATCAACATCACTCTTTAGATTAGTAATAGAAGAGAGGAAATTATTCTTCTCAAGCTCTGCCTTTCCGACAAGCTCTTGCAACTCACTCTGAAGCCTCAAAGATAACTGACTAACATCACTCTCAACCTGAACGTAGGATCTTGAGATCTTGCTACAATACTCATCAGCAAGCTTCGATGCAACCTCGACCCCCTTACTGATTCGTGAGAAATCATTCTCAATCTCTGATTTAATACCTGTAGCAATACCTTCAAGAATCTCTCTATCTTTCTGGCTAAATTCATCTAGCAATTTAGGTAATTTCTTCTCAAGGGCTACAAAATCCTTGTTCAATACCTCTAGCTTATCTGAATTAGCATCGATAATTTTAATATTTTTTTCAATTAAGGCAAACTTCTCCGAATATGTTAAAAATTTCTGGTCATACTCCGAAATCAGTTCTGAAAATTTCTGAAAATCTGCATTTAATCTATCTATTGTCGAGAAATTCTCGCTCATTTTAAGTGATGCAGCATCAGACTTATCTATCAAAGTCTTTAAATTCTTAGTTCCATTTGTTAAGGCCTTATCAGCCTCTGATATCAGCCCTCTGAAATCAGCCTCAATACTCTTGTAGTCTGTTGTAAACTTACCCATATTCTCAGAGAATTGAGTATTTTTTTCTGCAAAAAGAGTATGAACCTCTTGTGTCTTTGCATTTAAACTTTCAAAAAGGGTCTCTATATTTGAGTCGATCTCAGATTTAAGATCATCAAACTTGTTTTCTGTTCTATCATAAATTGAATCAATTGCACTTTGGAATTCAGCAGTTGCAGAATTTTCCATGTCAGACTTTTTCTCTTCAAGATGCTGAACAAAATCAGAAAATTCACCAACACTGTACTTAACAGAATCCATCTTTGTCTCGATTTCATCAAGCTGCTCTCGTACAAAGCCTTCTAACTCCTTGATCAACTGCTGAGCTGACTCTACATTTTTTGAATTAAACTCATTCTGAATCTCAGGAATAGATCTCTCTATAGAATCCATCTCTGTCTTAACCTTAGACAACTTCATCGCGACCTGTTCAACAAAAAGAGACTCATCCTTCAATCTTAGCAAATTCTCATCAACTCGCTCAGTCATTGAGACAAGATCTTTGATAGCCTTATCATAATCCTCTATTCGGGAAAAAACATTCTCTAATGTCTCATTTTTCTCTTTAAGTCGTAGCTCAAAAGTCTCTATTTTCTTGATAATCTCTTTACTAGCCTTCTGATGAACATCGACCTCGACGCCAATATTCTTCAAATCCTCAGATCTCTGACCAACAAAGATATCAAGCTCATTCTTAATCTTCTCAGAATAACGCTTAATTTTCTCTAGTGATCGATTGTTTTTATCTAAGAACCTAAAGACAAAAAGAACCAAAATTAAAATAGAAACTACAATTTGAAAAGCAATATTCATAACCTCTCCTGAAAACCAAAATTTAAATTTGGACACAAGTTTTCAGGTTATTCTATCATGAAATCACTATTTTTTGCAAAGGATTGTTTCCAATTCCTTGTAAGAAGAGAAGATAAAATCAGCTTTTTCGTATAAATTTTTCTTTTTTTTACGAGAATTTACGATATAGGCAGTCTGCATCCCAGCATTCTTAGCGCCAACAATATCGTAGCGGTAGCTATTCCCGACAAACAGAATATCCTCAGCCGGAATATCTAGCTCTTTCTGGAGAAAAAGAAAAGGTTTTGCATCAGGTTTAAGCCTCCCGCAATCTTCAGAACAAAGCTTAACCTTAAAATAATCATCAATCCCCATATAAACTAACTTCTTCTCAACTGGAAAATCAGACATAACAGCAAGAGGTAAGCCCTTACTTTTTAGTTGAAAAAGAAGAGACTCAACCCCCTTAAAGGCCTTAAGCTTCTTAAAAGAGGTTACCCATCTTCCGTATAACTTATTATCAACAAGAAACCCTGCCTTTTGTAGCGAAATCCCAAGCTCTTTTGCAACAAGCTGGGTCTGACGTGTGCGGAGAGGCTCACCATCAAATGGGGGATTCTTCCTAATCTCCTTCCTCACCCTAGAAAAAGCCTTAACAAGCCGTGGATGAAGAAAAAACGAGGATGCGGTATGCACAAACATCTTATAATTAGGATACAATGTCCCATCAATATCAAAAGCAACTGCCTTAATCATATCAAATTTATCCTTATAGCAACTTTATATTTCTGCTCTTTTGCCCCTTGAACTGGGGAAAAAAGCCATTTACTTGTCAATGTAGTCTCTATTCGTCTATCAGCCTCGGAATTTCCAGTAGTTGTAACCTTTGCGCTACTAACAAATCCGTTAGCCTGGACAACAATTTCCACAACAACTGTGATAAATTTCCTGCCACCAAGATCTAGCCCACTCAAATCAAAATCACTCTTCTTCAAGATTGTTCGAGACTTCTGCAAATCAGCTAGACTTATCGGGACCTCTGAATAATCTGGAGACCCTGTCTGCGAAGATGAAGCCTCTCCCCCGGAGCTTTTCTGATTATCCGACTCTGAACTACCCTTTGACAACGCATCTAACTGGTCACTAGTAAAAAGCGACTCCTCTGTTGTAGGCTTTTTCGGTGATTGAGTATCAGACTTTGGCGAAGACTCATCAACCGATAGATACTCTGTCTCTGTCGTTGGAGTGCTATCAGTCTGAAAAAGCGAAGAGAGATCTGTCGACGGTGAGGACTGCTGCTCTGTCTTCGAAGAATCTTTTTTTGGCTCAGGCTTGGTCTGACTCTTTGAATCTGGCTTCGCACTCTCTGGCTTCGAAGTAGGCTTTGGTTCACTCTTTGGCTTAGCCTCCACTGTAGGCTCTTTTGGCTTCGAGACAGGGATATCCGCTGGTGTATCACTTTTCTGGCTGGCTAACTCTGTCGATGGAGACTCCTCCTCCTGCTCTACATTATTCTTCTCAGATTCCTCTTTCTTTTCACTGATAGAACCTAGATAATCTGCAGTAACAAGGACAATTCTAGCACCAACTGGTTCAGGCTCCTTCTCAAAAAGACCGAAGACTAAATTTAAAAGCAACACAAGCAACAGAAGTGCAATATGCATTGATATTGAGATAATTAATGATTTTGAAAATCTCTTCTGCTCATCACTCTTTGCTTTACTGCCCATTATTCCCTACCTAGAAGTCTAACTTTTCTTGCAATAACCGCGTTCTTAAAATTTGTCTGAGTTATCGCATCCACAACCTTAGTCTCAAGCCCCACAGTCTGATCCTCAGGGATTGTAATAATTATCGATTTTATAGGCTCAGCTCCAGATCCCTCTGCCTTTTCTTTAAAAGCTAACAGATCACGCTTCAAATTACTCAAAGTAGTAATTTTTTCATTTAAAAAAATCTCAGACTCAGAGACAACTGTAATATTCAGCCTATCAAGAAAGACTGACTCAGCTGTCTCAGACTCAGGCTCCGCAATAATAATTCCAGGCAACTGAAGAAAGGTAGTAGAGACCATGAAAAAAATTAAAAGCTGAAAGATAATATCAATCAATGGAACAAGATCAGGATTAACCGAGGTCTTTAATCTCCTTTTAAACTGCATAATCAGCCCCCAATATAGATAACAAGCTCTTTTACTCTATTTTCTAGATTAATAATTGTATGATTTACCTTATTTACTAAGAAATTATAGAAGATGATAGTAGGAATCGCTACAACCATACCCCCAGCAGTAGTGAAGAGAGCTCCAGAGATGCTAGATGCAAATGCTGCAGGATCGCCAGCTAGCCCAGCATTCCCCCCGATTACGCCAAATGCACCAATTATACCAGTAACTGTTCCAAGCAACCCAAGAAGAGGTGCGACATGGGCGATTGTTCCGAGGGCGCTTATAAATCTCTCCATCTTAGGAATCTCGCGATTTGCTGCACTCATGATAACATCTTCAACCTCTTTTTTGGGTAGATGCCTATGCTCGATTCCAACCTTCATAAGATTCGCAACTGGCGATGGATTGTTATCGCAGATACTAATTGCCTCGTCGAAATGGCCTTTTTTTATAACGCCTTTCAATCTCTCTACAAGCTGCTCTTCGTTTACACGAATTTTCCTGAAATACAGAAGTCTATCAATTATAAACGCAACTGCAATAATTGACAAAATTCCCAATATTACCATTATGGCAAAACCAAAACTTAAAATTTCCATTTTTCCTCCTACAACGAAAATTCCATCAACAACCTGATGTTAAGACCAGGATCTCTATATATTCCCCTACTCTTACGTTCATCAGCGAATGCTGGTGCAATCAAATCAACCATCTCAAATTTAACCTTTATATTGTCTGTTACCATGTAATAAAGGTCAAGCCCTATTATAGGCATTCTTATATCATTATTTCCAAATGTCTGAAAAGTAAAATCAAAACCACCGCCAAGACCAATATCTTCCAGATCAAAATCCAAGACAAATGTTAGCTCATGTTCAGGAATCAGATAAAAAGTATTGTTCGGCATCACGTTTCCCTTCCATTTAAGCCCTAAGAGAACCTCTTTGACAGGCATAACATCAAATCCCAATGTTATGTAGATCAGATCCAGCTGACCTTGTGAAATAGTGTATAATCCCTGCCCATTTTCAGCTGAAAAATTACTTGTAACAATACCATTTATCCTCTCAAACTCCAATCCAGTCTGAATATTTGCCTTGCGAGCAATACTCCACCTAAGATCTGCAAGACAATACCAGCCATGCTTTGCAAAAAGGTTGCCAGAAGCAATCCAAATTTCATCTTTTTTAATATCTGAAAGCTTCTGAATCTCATTCTTAAATCCACCCTCGAAGTGATATTTTAAGAAAGTCGAACCACTTCCATGTAATTTAAGATAGAAAGGAAATGTAAAACCTAGCAGATCAACTCCATAGATTGAGTTAATATTGTGATCATTCCAATTAAATCCTACCCCGAAGCCGAGATTAACCGCCTTTGGTAACTCAGCATCGAAATCAAGCAATACTGCAAGATCATGAAAATTAGCAGTTGCACCATCTGAGATAAAATTATACCTTGTCTCAAAGTTTAACTTAATTGTATCAAACTCAGACTCAACCCTGAATGCAGGTGAAAAAAACATATTCAAATAATTGATAGGCGTAACACCCTCAAGAGTGGTATTCAAAAGATTAAAATCCAACAAAAAGAGAAAATCAGCCTGTTCCAACTTAACGACAGAAAAATTATTTGAAAAATCGAAGAATCGGTCTGTTATTGATGAATAATTCGCACTCTGCCCCTGAAATCCGACATTTCTATCTCTATAGAAAAAGGTAAACCCCTCTTCAAGATTATCACCCTTGTAAGAAAAATTAAATCCAGCTGAAGTATCCCTAAAATTGAAACCTGAACCTACAGGATTTGTATAATCGAAGATACCAAAGCTATCATGTTTGATCTCTAAATCAAAATTAGGAGTATCCCCCCTCTTTGTAACCTTGAAACTTCCTGTGAGATTAAGCAAGGAACCTAATCCAGCAGTTCCATCAAAGAAATAATCCTTCTTTGGTTTTCCCTCTAGAGACTTATCCACATCAGGATCACTTATCTCAACTGCAAATGCAGCATCTGAAAGCATGAAATTCTCAGGCTCTGGCAACTCAACCTCGAACTCTGGCAGCTCTACTCCACCAATCTCTGGAAGATCTGTCTCGACAGAGTCCTCAGTCTGATCCTCAACCTCAACAAAAACAGGAGGCAGCTCAAACGAAGGTGCGTCAGGTTCAGTTGCAGGTGTCTCGGCAAAGACAAATCCAACAATCGATGTTAAAATTATAGTAAACAAAACTTTTTTCATACTGAACTCCTACTCCAATAACTTTGCTGCAGATTCAGTCCACCTAGACGATGGATATCTCTGTTTCATAATCTTATAGATATTTTCTGCATCTTTTTTACTTCCAGCAACAACAGCAGTTTTAACTGCACGATAGAGAGATTCAGCTAGAAAATCTGAATTTTTCACCTTTTCAGAGGCTGCCTTTATATAATAATCTCCAGCATTCTTAAAATCATTCATCTTATAATAGTAATTTGCAATCAAGAAATAGGCCTTAGCTCTAGTCTCTGGCTCATTAGAAGCCATCTCTGCAACCTTTTTCATATCTTCAAATGCTTGATCTCTCTTCTTTGCATCAGAATAGATATTTATATAGAGATCACCTAAATCAAGCATTGCAGCTCGACCTGCAGCAGTCTTAAATCCACCTTTTGCCCTGACATTTGCTAAGATTTCAGCCTCTTTGTCGTATTTTCCCTCTTTTAGCAGACTAATACGTTGAAGCTGAGAGTCAGCCGAAGCAGATATTGCAGCCTCGGGAAAAGATCTAATAAGCTCGCGGTACAAGGCCTCACTCCTATCCCAATTATTTCTCTCAAGATGAATCTCTGCCATACGGGTGATTGTATCTGGAAGAAATATGCTATTCTTATGTTCTGAATACAACTGCTCCCACAGCAGCAAGGCGCCACTTGAAGTTCCAAGCATAAAAGAACACATACCACCCCAATAGAGAGAGGCATCTACATACTGTCCAAGTGGATAAGTATTGCGATAATGAAGAAAAGCCTCCCTAGCCTCTTCATATTTTTGGTCTAAAAATAGAATCTCCCCACGGCGAAAGAGACTAAACTCCGCGTGAGGACTGTCAGGAAAATCCTCAGCCAGCTGATCTAACACAAGAACTGCCTTCTCAACCTTTCCAGTAGAAGATAACATATTTGCGTAGTCGAAGGCAGCATCATCAGAGAAGTTTGAATCCTTATCTTTAGACAACTCCTTGAAGATCTTCTCTGCGCCATCATAATCTCCAGATTCAGCCAAACTTTTTGCCATAAGATACTTACCTTGCTGCGAATCCTTACCACTTGTAATCATTGAATACTTACTGAAGGCTTCAGAAGCTAAATCAAACTTCCCAAGGGAAAAGGCTGCCCATCCTGCATAATAAGAAGATCTGATATATAGATCTGGGCTAACCTCTGTTGCCTTAATACTCACAAAGATATTGTAAGACTCCTCGTACATGCCCAATCTGTAAGCAGCCCAGCCACGATAGAATCTAACATAGCCAAGCAGGCTTGAAAGCCCTAACGTCTCCATCTCAACAAGTGTAATCTTTCCTAACGACTCAAGCGATCCCTCATAATTACCTAAGGCTATTTGACACAAACCACGCACATAATAGGTTGTTATAACCCTCTTTCTCGATTTTGCAACCGCCTCAACCCTATTTGAGATTTCAAGAGAATCAGAATATCTGCCTAACTTAAAATTAACAATCATGTAATTATATAAAGCCTGCTCATCATTTTTGTTTTTTTCAAGAAATTGAAAAAGTAGCGAACTCGCCTCTTCAAGCTTCCCAAGCTTACGAAATGCGTCTGCACGAAGCTTTAACATTGAAGAAGAGGCAGCAAATCCTGGATTTTCGCGAGAGTATCCTTCTAAGAAATTAACTGCATCCTGATATCGACCAAGATTTATTAAGGCAGTACCGCGGATTAGTGCAGATGAGTCAGAATATTTTGTCTTTGGTTGAACAAGTGAAGAGTACTCCAAGGCCTTTTCCCAATTAACAAGACGAGAATAATAATCAGCCAACCTAAAGTAAAAAATCTGTTTATCACCTTTTACAAAAGAGATAAAAGATTCTAAGACCTCGATAGCCCTATCATATTTTTCTGTTTTAAAAAAAGACTCAGCAAGATAAAGCGGAACTAAATCCCCAAGATTCTTTGTATCTGTACTATTCCAAATCTTTAACAGATAGACCTGGGCAGCCTCGTAATCTTTGTTGTTATATTTATCTACAGCAATCCGAGTCCAGAATGAATCAAGAAACTCTCGATCATTCTGAAGTTCCTTTTCTGCCTCAATAATCAACCTCTCCAACTTTGGATTGTTAGGAGATTTACTATAGATTGAAAAAAGTCTTTGATATGCTAGCGATTTAATATTATTTGCAGAAGACCCAGTCATAGTCAAGTACAAGGCCTCAGCCTCTTGCAACTTATTGAGGCTAAAAAATGCCTCAGCTTTGTAAAAATTTATATTATCCCGAGAGGCTGAATCAAGCTTATCAAGGCTAACCGAGTCTATCAGATCAATAGCCTCTTGATATTTCTCAAGCTGTACCATCAGAGAGACAGCTAACGCAAAAGAGACAGGATCATCAGTAATTTCAACATTCAAGTCGGTTAATTTCATTACATTGTCTAGGGCTTCTTGAAATTTTCCTTGATTTTTCTGAGAAAGCGCTAGATAAAGATAGGTCTCCCTAGCTAATGGATCAAATTTCTCTGCTAAGAACTGAGTCAGAAGACGTTCAGCTTCAACAAATTCGCCTAACTTGTATGAACTAACTCCAATCCAGAAAGGCAACAACGAATAGTACTTAGTGGAGAGATATCGAGATTCCACACGTCGAAAGACACGCAAGGCTTCCTCATACTGACCTAACTTAAAGAGGCAAACTCCTCGCCGAAACTGGGAATCAGCCATGTAATCAGACAAAGGAAACTTTCGTATCAGCTGCTCATAGTGCTCTAAGGCAATCTCATACTCTCCGGAACGAAATCTCCACTCAGCTTGCTCAAAAATTTTTGCATCCTCATTAGCAAAAGCAGTGAAACAAGCAAACAGGAAGGCACAAATAAATAAAATACGTTTCTTCATAAACACTCCAACCAAATTATATCAAAAAAATCATCTATCAACTATTGGTAAATTTTCAAAATCACTTAAGAAAAAATGATTTCCCAATCTTACCTCAACTAAGTGGATAAAATAATCATTTTTTTTATATCTAAACTCTAATTCCTGAATGGAAGACTCCTTGCCACTCTCAAAGACAACAATCTCAAAGCTTCCATTTGAATCAATATATGGGAAAAGAGCCACAATATGCTGATAAGTTCGGTAATTATTCTCGTCTCCGCTGAGATGGCTGATTGCACCAATAAAAAAGTAATTAGATCTGATTACAGCTAAATTATACAGAACACGCCTCAAATCCTTCACAGAGAAACCAACATCTTCTTTATAAAACTCAAAATCAATCAACTCTCTGACATCGGCTCCTTCGTAAAGGGCATTCTCATTCTCCAACAACAAAAACTTATGAGCAATATTCCGCGACCAATCAAGTGCTAAGAATGGATTTGCCTCGGTCTCAACTCTATCACTCCACTGATTACCACGATAATTATACTTTTTTTCAAGAAGCTCAGAAGTATCTAAAAAATTACCACTCTTTGCAAAATAAAGGCCGTCAGCTATCCATTTAACAAAGGTAAAAGGGTTAACCTTTATCTGATTATTAACACTCCCGGCTTGAGAGAACCCTGAATCTTCAAACTCCTCAAATGAGTAATCGCTAGAAAAATCGATAAACTCTAGATGATTTCTAATCTGTTCTATCATGTTCTTAGTATTAGATAAATCTTCAAAAACTGTCTCTGGCAATAGATAATCCCAATTCACACTGTATTTTGTTGCATCCACAATATTCTCAAAAGCTGTATAGAAGAGACTATCTAACGTCAATGGAATAAATATCTGATTATAAACCCTAAGATCATCTAAAATATAAAAATCAGCAAAGACCCTATCGCCATCATTCCAGGCAAGCAATTTCACCTCTGAAATTCCCCGGCGGATGATAATTTCAACACGTTGCTGTCCCTCAACATCTATTCTTGAATAGAAAGAGGTTGCAATTACAGGAGAGAAGACAGGCGCAACCCTATCATATGCAACTACAAACGACGAAGCCAATATATAAAATATTAAA
>JAFGXN010000047.1 GCA_016936615.1 Spirochaetales bacterium
AAATTAAGATCACTGATGATATTCTCTCTGAGTAGCTCAATATCGTCAGCCTCACTAAATGTACTAAAATCAAACCGCAACACAGGATATGTCTCCCAATCCCAATCCGCAGTTTCCATGAAAGTCCCAGTGAAGAGCTCTTTTTTCCCTGAAAAAATAGCATCAATTGTCGATAAAGTCAGCGACTTGCCAAAACGACGAGGTCGGGAGAGAAAAATATAATCATTCTCAGATATCATCTTATAAATCAACCTAGTCTTATCCACATAAAGACGGTCTCGAGTAATAATCTTCTCATAATCAGACATGCCAAAAGGAAAAATCTTCTTCATACTATATTTTACTATTTATAGGTCAATAATGCAAGAAGGAAAATTTGACAGAATGATAGTAGCTTGGAGCTTAATGTGGATACACAGAATCTATGTAGTGGCTGATTTTTTTTATTAAAAAAATCTAATAATCTCTCAAAATACTTTATTCTTACGCAAAACGTGTTAAAATTTCAAAAAAATATAGCGAGGTTTGGTTTGAAAAAGATATTTATTTTGATAGGAATGTTTTTTTGCTGGGGTGGGTTTGCTCAGCCGGTTATTGATGATGCGGTTCGGATGGCTGTTCCGGAGCCTGTGTTTGAGAAGGATGCGGGGCTGGTTGATTTGTATTATCATGCGTGGCAGATTGCGTCAACTCGGATTTTGCACGCAGAGGGGATGCCTCAGTCTCCATATATGGATGAGGGTTTCATGGATGAAAATTACAGGGATGTTATCTGGATCTGGGATACTTGCTTTATGTCGCTTTTTACAAAGTATTCGCCGCAAGCATTTCCTGGATTAGGTAGCTTGAAAAATTTCTATGTTCCACTGCATGATCCTTCGTGGATGCAGCGTCCGGCTAGTCAGCGACAGCTTGTGATTTGGCATCCGGATAATCCACCACTTTTTTCATGGGTTGAATATGACAATTACCGTGTGTCTGGTGATGCGAAGCATATAAAAAAGCTTCTGCTTGAGGAAAAATTTCTGCAGAAGCACTATAACTGGTTCAAAGATGTGCGAACTGGTTGGATCTACAAGGGCGGTCATAAGTGGTCTGTTCCAGTGGCAAAGAGGTCGCATCCGCTGGGTTTCTCGTGGAGCGGAATTTCAAGTGGGATGGATAATACTCCGCGAGGGCGAGGTGTCGGCTACAAGGGTATTCTCTGGATTGATGCAATTTCACAACAGGCTTTGTCTGCCTTGTATCTCTCTCGAATGTTAGAATCTGTCGGCGCTGTGGGTGAGTCTGCACAGTGGACGGCCGAATATGAGAGACTTAAAGGCATTGTGAATAAATACTACTGGAATGAAGATGATGGTTTTTATTACGATATAAAAAGGGTTGGTTATCGACACGTCAAGGTTATGACTCCGGCTTCCTACTGGCCGCTGCTTGCTGAGATAGCTGATGAGGAGCAGGCAAGGCGTGCTATTGAGAAACTTTCTGACTCTGCTAAGCTTGGAGGCTTTGTTCCGACTCCGACTGTCGCCCGCGATGATGAGGCTTTCAAGGATGGTGGAGATTATTGGAAGGGCAGTGTCTGGCTTCCGACTTCGTACATGACTATCAAGGCAATTGAGAAATACGGCTACTATGATCTGGCTGCGGAGTTGTCGATGCAACTTGTGGAGCATATGTTCAAGACTTGGGAAAATTACAAGCCTCAGACTATCTGGGAGAATTACAGTCCGACAGATTATGCGCCTGGTTCGACATCAAGGCCTGATTTCTGCGGATGGTCTGCCCTCGGTCCTATTTCACTTTTTATCGAAAACATAATCGGAATACGAAATATCGATGCCTTGAAAAAGGAGATCCACTGGGACTTGAGATATGACTCTGCGACTGGTCTTAAGGGGTTGACCTTTGCAGGAATTACGACAAGCCTTGTCGCAAAGGATAAAGTTGTTGAAGTAATCTCCACCGGAGAGTATAATTTATACATAAACGGAATGTTTTTTCAGGTCGTGGCTGGCAAAAACAGCATTTCGTTGAAATAATTGGAGGTTCTATGTTAGAGATTGGAACAAAGGCGCCGGATTTCACCTTGAATAATCAGGACGGGCAGGAAGTTAGCCTTCTTGATTTTGTTGGGAAAAAGGTTGTCATATATTTTTACCCAAAGGATAATACTCCGGGTTGTACTACTGAGGCTTGCGGTTTCCGCGATGTCTATGATCAGATTCTTGCTACGGGTGCGGTTGTGCTTGGGGTGAGCAAGGATTCTGTCAAGTCGCATGTTAATTTTGCGACAAAGTTTGAGTTGCCTTTTCACCTGCTTAGCGATCCTGATACAACTATGATTCAGGCTTATGATGCGTGGATTGAGAAGTCTATGTATGGGAAAAAATACATGGGTATTGCTAGGGTAACCTACATTGTCGATGAGGCAGGCAATATCATGAAGGCTTTCGAGAAGGTTAAGCCGGCGGAACATCCAGCTGAGATTCTTGAAGCATTGAAGTAGCTAAAATTTTGAAGGCCTGTGAGAGATTCTCATGGGCTTTTATGTTTATTTTTTATTAGAAAATAATTTAATTTTAATAAAAAAAAGTGTAATAAATGGTAAAATTATATAACGTTTAAGTTTTGGAGGAAGTATGTTAAAACGTTTTTTGATTGTTTTATCAATATTAAGTTTTTCGTTTACGGTCACAGCCCAGGAGGTTGTTACTGTTGGTTCTCTTCTTGAGGAGATGGTAGATAGGGATGGTATTACCTATTCAAGGGCAAATACCTATAGGACATTGCAAGCAAGTAGCTACAACAGATTGTCTGTGGCACCTAATCAGCCTGGATGGTTTGCAGATTCTGATGGAATTGGATTTATTCGCCAAGAAGGTAATGAGTGGGTAATTATGGAGCATGAGGGACCTGGTGCAATTACTAAGATCTGGGTTGTTGCTTTTTACTATGGTTTAAATAATACTACGGGGAATAATGTTAAGATCTATCTGGATGGGGCAACTACCCCGACAATAGAGACAAATCTATTCGATCTGATTCTTGGTCGTGGAATTTTTCCCGGGCCATTTGCAAGAGAGAGTGTTAGGGCTGGAAACTCATATTTTCCTATCCCATTTGCAAAAGGGTGTAAGATTACAGTAGATGATAAGCCTTTTTACAATATAATAAATTACAGAGCCTATTCTCCTGGAACTGTAGTTGAGACTTTTTCCATAGAAGCTTTGAAAAACTATTCTCAAACAATCGACAGTGTCGGTAAGCGATTAGTAGAGACTCACGAGGCGGATAGTGGAATCTTGAAATCTATGACAATTAAGGCTAGTTCTGATGCAGTTGTGGAGTTGAAAAATGGTGCTGCTGCTATTTCCGAGCTTACAATCAAGTATTCAAATTCTCCAACGCCAAGTCAGTTAAGACATCTAGTTCTTGAGGGTGAGTTTGATGGTCAAAAGACAATAGTTGCACCTGTTGGAGATTTTTTTAATTCAGGACCTAAGGTAAATAGCTTTGAGATGTGGGAGAGGAGTGTTTCTGCTGATGCGCTTATGTCTTGTCGCTGGGTAATGCCGTATCAGAGGTCTGCAAAATTCAGGCTTTTGAATCTTTCTGATTCTGATATAACTGTGGAGTTTGGGATAAAGAGTAAAGAGTATCAGTGGCGTGAAAATTCTATGTATTTTGCTGCAACGTGGCATCGAGTCGGGCCAAAGCCTACCTTCCCGATAACTGATTTGACTATGTTAGAGCTTGAAGGTGAAGGCTTGTTGGTTGGAGATCAGATAACAGTTTTGAATCCAGCAGAAGGTTGGTGGGGTGAAGGTGATGAGAAAATCTACGTAGATGATGATTTTGCACGGAATTTTCCTTCACACTTCGGAACTGGCACAGAGGATTACTACGGATGGGCTGGTGGTGTTGTTCCTAATCCTGTGGACGAGTTTTCTCAGCCCTTTCTTGGTAATGTTAGGGTAGCTTCGCCTAACTCTCTAGGCTATAATACTTGTTCACGAACAAGGGTTACAGATGCTGTTCCTTTTTCTAGAAGGCTACGATTTGATATTGAGGCTTCATGCTTAACTCGAAGTAGCTGGTTCAATCTGCTTTATTCGTGGACAGTCTACTGGTACCAGAAACCCGGCACAATCTGCAAGACCCCAACTAATTTAGATGAGGTTGCCTTGCCAGTGATGACCCTTGCCCAACTGCAAGCGCATAACGAGTCACAGCGGGCCTCTCTTGGTTCTGTTGCTGGCGCGATAGAGGCAGAGGATAGAGGTCAGATCTCCATGGGAAGCGGGATCTTACGAAGAATACGCTCTTTTAAAGGTGCAATAAAGAAGGCTTCGATAAGTGGTGGAAAGTTTGTTGATTACAGATTTAATAAGCCAGGTCAGGAGTTAGTCTTCCGTTTCTCTGAGAAGTTTAAAATGACTAGTGTTAAGTTTGCAGTTATAACAGGCAAGAATCAAGGTGTTTTTGATGTTTTTGTCAACGGCGAGTTTGTTCAGACATTAGATCTTCAAGGAACACCATGGACTCCTCTTGAGTTTGGACTTGTGGATTTAGGAGAATTTCAGCCAGTAGAGAATAGAATCGAGCTTAAGTTTATTTATAAAGGTGGCTCTCGAAGGGTTCAATATATGGGAATAGATTATTTCTTGGTCAGTGACGAGAAGTAGGTTTATCTTGATATTTCAAGCTACGCAGAGATTCTGTGTAGCTTGTTTTTTTTGAATTTCCAGAGTATCATCTTGTTATGAAAATTGACAAAAGTATTCAATATTTTTATACATCCAGAATTAAAAAATGGTTAGTCTATTCTGCTTTTTGGGGTCTCATTATAATTGGGGTAGGATGCGCAGTTTTTTTTAAGTTATATTTTTTATTCATAATTATTCCTATCCTTTGCTGCTTTATTGTTATGGTTTCTGCTTTAGTTGTTCGCACAATCTATTTTGAGAGTGATTGCTTTGTTATGACTTATCATTTAGTAGGGGTTCGTTCTCTTAGTTTTAAAAAAATGTTTAACGAGATAGTTGATATCTCGCTATATGGAGATGGGATACGGAGCAGATTGTGGATTAGCTACAAGCCTAATTCGCGAGTAAGTGAGCCTTATGATGAGATACAATCCAAACTTTTTTCCAGTAATTCTGAGATCCCTGCACAACAGATAGATTTCCCGTTTGAGGTTGGGATTGGTCTGAGACAATTTCTCTTCCAAATTATCGCGAGATTAGAGTCAGCAGACCACCAGATTTCTGTAAAAAGTTATAAATCAGGAAAAAGTTGGGTCTACTCGGTTGGGGTAGACCATGAAGTAGAGATACCAGCAGGCAGAGATACATGGTTGATTGACTAAAAGATTATTATTTAAATAATCTTTTAAATTAATGTTTTTAAGACCTCTATAATGTTGTTATATTGGATATCTTTAGCATAAGTGTAATCTTTAGTGTATTTTTCCCATCTTTTTTTTAGAGCCTTACTGTTTTCGATTTCATCTATTCGATTATTGATGTTATTAAAGAGATAAGAAGTTTCTCTATGTTCTACTGTTGATTTAAGAGCCTCTTTTAAAATTAAAGGGTCAAAGTTTTGAGTTTTAGTTAAAATATAGATATCATAAAAATCCCTTGGTCTTGTATTGATTTCTCCTCTTCTTAGAATGGTTTCTATTTTTTCTGCTAAAAGAGTTTCTATATTGTAAGCCCAAATACCAATTTCTCCGTCTTCAAAAATCATCTTGAAAAGGTATAAAACTTCTTTGGGTGTAATAGCATCTCCGGTTGTAATATCGATTTGGAGAGGAGTTATAATTGTGTCGTATTCTGAAAGAATCTTTACACGATGACCACCATAAGCATCCACGTTTCTGATTTTTGCTTTTAAGCTCATTGTTTTTTCGCTCACAGTAGTACCTCCAAGTAATTTTTTAGGATAATTTCTGTGTTGAGTTTTTTAGCATAATCCATCAATAATGAATAGTCGGATGATTTATTATTAGCGTATCTCTTTAATGCATCACTTAAAATTTGAATATCTATTCTATTTCTGCTTTTTACAATGTCGCAAATTGTTCTTTCAATATTATACACTTTAATCTGATTCCCAAAAGGGCTTTTAACTGATAAAACGCCAAGTTCATGCAATTCTTTTTTTACATAGTAAATTTTAAATTTATCTATAATATTTGGTACAACTTTATATCCACTAGGAACTGTGGCAGAGTACTCAAATGGGGTTCGGTCTGATAGATTATGTATAAAAAGTGCTGTCTCGTGGGAGTAAATTAATTTTTTATATTTCTTTTGCATTGCGAACATTTTGTCTTCAACAGCATCAATTGAAACATATATACCGCGATAGCATCTCTCTAACTTACCTTCAGAAATTAATTTTTGAAGATAAGTTCTTGGTATTCCAAATATTTCAAGATCTGCAGCTAGAATTGTTCCATTTTGTTGTTTTATTATTTCTTCAATCTTTTTTAAGTAATTTATAGTTATTCCCTCCAGTTACAAAAGTACTTATATTGTAATTAGTTTAAGTATATTTGTAAAGAAATTACTGTTTAGAACTTATAAATGTTGTCTTTTTTTTCAAATCCTATCATAATCCATTATCGTATAGTAAAAAAACTACAAAAACCCTAGATTTAATCAATAGATCTTAGGGTTTTAGCTATAGCTTTGTATTTTCAATTAAATGTAGAAGAAGTTACAAAAGTTTTTTTTTAATTATGATTTTAGCGTTGCAATACTACCACTGTCTCTACATGTGGTGTCTGAGGAAACATGTCGAAGCCTTTTGCGAATTTTAATTTATAGCCTTCTGCTTGAAACTCTTTGATGTCGCGGGCTAGTGTAGCTGGCTTGCAGGAGACATAAATTAGAGTTGGTATATGTAGTTTTGCAAGAGCATTGTAGCAGCTTTTTGCTCCATCTCGAGGTGGATCAAGTATCATTATGTCAAAATTTTTGAGTGGTTTGGTGTGTTTAATTATCTTTGATATATCTGCATTCTTGTAGCTTGCGTTAGAGTAGCCGAGTTTGTTGGCTAGGTTGTTGGCTCGTGAGATTGCCTTGTTTGATAGATCGTAGCCTAATATCTTCTCAGAATATGGGGCTAGATTGATAGATAAATTGCCGTTTCCACAGTAGAGGTCTAGGATTTTTGGGTTAGTTGCTGATTCTTTTACAAGCTCTTCTATCTCTTTCTGTAATAATTCGTTTACTTGGGTATTGACCTGGGAGAAGCTGAAATCAGTATCCTTGTCGTGTATGTTAGATTTTACATTTCCTTTGAAGTCGAGGAAAACTGCATAATCTTGTTTGCCTTCCTGTGCTTCTGAAATAATCTTCTCTTTTACCAAGGATGGGGCTTTTTCCATAGCCTCTTCTAGTAGCATACACTTGTCTATGTCAATAATCTGGTTGCTAGATTGTTTGTAGAAGCCTACACTAGCGACACCTTCTGAGAAATTCGTGTGGAGGACTGTTCTGTTTCTGTAGTTAAGCTCTTTTGGTGAGGGAACAACCTCTATTTCAAGGTTTTCTGAGCCTGAAATCTTGCCAATTCTAGTGAGTGCAGATTTGATTATATCAGACTTCGCCTCAAGCTGTGATTCGTAGCCTATGTGCTGCCATGAGCATCCACCACATTCAGCGAAATATTTACATGGTGGTGTAACCCTCTTGCTTGACTTCTCGATAAGAGTGTATTCTTTGATAAGACCAAAAGAGTTTTTATTTTCGATTGTAATTGGTTCGATTATATCACCTGGGCAGGTATTCTCTGCGAAGTGAACTTTTTCATTTATCTTGACGATGCCCTTTCCATCAGAGCTTAGTGATTCTATTTCGTATTTCATAGCCTTAAATATAATATAATAATAGAAAAAAAGTAACACTTTTGAATAAAAAAGCCCCTGTTTTGATTATTCAGGGGCGATAAGTTAAATATTTCCGCCGTCAAGCAGATAATAGTAGAAGTTTATGTTCTCGTAGTAGTCGAGGTAACTGGTGAAATAGGCTGTAAAATAGATTTTTCCTCTTTTTTCCTATATAAAAAGCTTTCATATTGCAATATGAGGGGTTTTCACGTAAAGTGTAGGAATGAAGATTGATGTATTATACGAAGATAACCACTTGATAATTGTGAATAAGCCGTTTTGCGTGCCGGTTCAGAGTGATAAGACTGGGGATCCTTGCCTGCTTGATATGGTTAAGGATTTTATAAAAAAAAGAGATAATAAGCCGGGAAATGTCTTTCTGGGTTTGGCTCACAGGTTGGATCGACCGACTAGTGGGGTTATTGTTCTTGCTAAGACTAGTAAGGCTCTATCTCGGATGAATGAGTTGATTCGAGATAACAAGATTGAAAAGACTTATTGGGCTGTTACTGTGGCGGCTTTGCCTCAAGATGAGGGGCGGATGAGTGATTTTCTACTTAAAAATAGTCAGAAAAATATGAGTCGTGTTGTTCCAAATGATAATAAGGGTGGAAAAAAAGCTACTCTTGACTATGAACTTGTTGGTGGAAGTGATAATTATTTTCTTTATAAGATAAAATTGATTACTGGTCGGCATCATCAGATCCGGGTTCAGTTCTCAAGTCGTGGAGCTAGTTTGCGAGGCGATCTCAAATATGGGGCGCCGAGGTCAAACAAAGACGGGAGCATAGATTTATTCGCAGGTAAGATAAAGTTTGTTCATCCTGTATCGGGAGAGCCTATTGAGGTTTTAGGGAAAATCCCTGATTCGAATATTTGGCGCCACTTCTCCGGGATTATTGTTTAATTTGAGATTGTTGCAGGTTTACGCAGAGTACTGCTAATCCTGCCGATAGATCTTCGCCTTGGACAATAACATCTTCTGGGACTTTCAGTGTTATTGGTGAAAAATTCCAGATTGCCTTGATTCCAGCATCTACCATCAAGTCTACAGCTTCTTGTGCTGATGCTTCTGGTACTGTTAGAACTCCTACCTTAATCTCTTCTTTGATTGCAAATTCTTTGAGTTGGTGAATATCTTGGACAGTCCGTCCATGGATTTCTGTGCCTATCTTTTGAATAGAGGTGTCAAAGGCCCGAGAGATGTTCAGACCGTAGTTCTTAAATCCTTTGTAACCCAGAAGTGCTGCTCCAAGAGCTCCAGATCCAACTAGGTAGGCGTTGTTGACCTTATCCCAACCTAGTAGCTTTCTCACTGCGTCGATTAGCTGTTCGACTTTGTAGCCTTTTTTAGGTTTTCCTGTGATGTTGGTGAAAGACATGTCTTTGCGTACTTGTATTGATTTGAGTCCAAGAATATTTGCTATATCGGTTGCTGATATCCATTCAATATCTCTTTTCTTGAAGTCATATAATATTCTAAGATATCCTGGGATTCTCTTTATTGTAGGTTGTGGGATTTTGTCATTATCGTCCATTAAATACTCCGCTTTTTCTATTTCGAACTTTTGCTTGTTAATTATACATTGTTTTTTAAAAAATTAAAATATTAATTTAGAAAAAAGGAGCTGTCTCTTGCGGAAGACAGCTCCAAAGGTTAGGGAATATATAAAAATTAGAAGATCTTTTGGTATATCTCTTTTAGTTCAGAGATAAGAGGATATCTTGGATTAGCTGAAGTACATTGGTCATCAAATGCATCTTCTGTCATTTGGTCAAGGCTTTTTTCAAATGCCTCTTTTGTTACTCCTGCTTCTCGTAGATTAGCTGGGATATCCAGCTTTTTCTTAAGGTCTTCTATTTCTTCAATAAGTTTTTCAACCTTTTCTTCATTTGTCTTTCCTCCTAATCCAAGATAATCAGCAATTTCTGCATATCGTTTGATAGCTACTGGGGTCTTGTATTGTGGGAAAGCGCCCTGTTTGTATGGGTTGTCAGTTGCGTTGAACCTGATAACTTCGTTTATCAACATCGCGTTTGCTAGTCCGTGTGGCAGGTGGTGGTATGCACCTAGCTTGTGTGCCATTGAGTGGCATACTCCAAGGAAGGCGTTTGCGAAGGCTATTCCAGCCATTGCTGCAGCGTGATGAACTTTTTCCCTAGCTTCAGGGTCTTTGGCTCCATTCTTATATGCTCGTGGAAGGTATTCCATCAACAGCTTGATTGCCTCTTTTGCGTGTGGCGTTGTGAACTCTGTCGCAAGTACAGAGACTATAGCCTCAAGCGCGTGGGTTAGGGCATCTATTCCAGAGTATGCGGTCAGCCTTGCTGGCATGTTGAGCACTAGTTCGCTGTCGATGATTGCCATATTTGGTGTCAATTCATAGTCGGCGATAGGGTATTTCATTCCGGTTTTTTCATCTGTGATTACTGCAAATGGAGTTACTTCACTACCTGTTCCAGATGTTGTTGGTATTGCGACAAATTCTGCCTTTACACCAAGTTTTGGGAATTGGTAGATTCTTTTCTTTATATCCATAAATCGCATTGCTAGATCTTTGAAATCAACAGTTGGGTGTTCATATAGTAACCACATGATTTTTCCCGCATCCATAGGTGATCCACCGCCAAATGCAATTATCAGGTCTGGCTTGTAGTTTTGCAGTTGTGCTAATCCATCGTAGGCTGTCTCTAAAGTAGGATCTGGCTGAACTTCTGAGTAAATTTTCCAGGCAATTCCAAGCTTGTCTAATTGTTCTGTCACGTTTTTGACAAGACCAGACTCGTTTAGGTAATTATCAGTGACGATGAAGGCCTTTTTCTTGCCTTTGTATGTGTCAAGTGCGAACTTTAATGAACCTGGCTTGAAATAAATTTTTGGAGGTAGTTTGAACCACAACATATTTTCTCTCCTTTTTGCAACTGTTTTGATATTGATAAGATGTTCAGGTGTTACATTTCGGCTAACACTATTTCCACCCCAGCTTCCGCAGCCAAGAGTTAGAGATGGATCTATCGCAAAGTTAAAAAGATCGCCAATAGCACCCTGACTTGCAGGCATATTGATTAATGTTCGTCCTGTCTTCATCTTTAGTCCAAACTTCTCGATGCTCTGAGTGTTTCCATCAGCAGTGTAGAGCACACTTGTGTGACCAAGTCCGCCGAGGTGAATAAGTTTATCAGCAATATCAAGAGCTTCATCGTAGTTGCTGCTTTTGTATAATCCGAGGACTGGAGAGAGTTTCTCATGGGCAAAAGGATCTGCACTGTCATATTTGTCGCACTCTCCGATTAGAACCTTGATCTGATCTCCTACCTTGATACCAGCCATCTCCGCGATTGTTACAGCTTTCTGTCCGACAATACCAGCATTTAGTCGGCCATCTTTAAAAATAATATTTCCTACTTTAGCTCTCTCATCTTTGTTAAGGATGTATGCACCTTGAATTGTAAATTCTTTCTTCATCTCTGCGTATTTTTCTGCAGGGCAGATTACTGCTTGTTCTGAAGCACAGATCATTCCATTGTCGAAGGTCTTGCTCAGAAGGATTGAACTTACTGCTTCTTTGATATTTGCTGTCTCATTGATAACAACTGGAGTATTTCCAGCACCAACGCCAAGCGCGGGTTTACCAGAAGAGTAGGCAGCCTTAACCATACCAGGTCCACCAGTTGCAAGAATAATCTGAGTATCTTTGTGTTCCATTAAAATTTGAGTTGCCTCGATTGTTGGGTCTGCAATACAGAGTGCGATGTTCTCTGGCGCACCAGCAGCAACTGCAGCATCGCAGATAATCTTCACCGCATCATAAGTACATTTCTTCGCACGAGGATGTGGAGAGATGATAATCGCATTTCGAGTCTTCAATGCACACAGAGCCTTGAATATCGCAGTTGAAGTTGGATTTGTGGTAGGTACAACACCGGCAATAATTCCGATTGGTTCTGCTACCTTGATTATTCCAAGAGCAGCATCTTCTTCGATAACGCCGCAAGTCTTAAGATCCTTGAACTTATTGTAGATATACTCAGAAGCATAATGGTTCTTAATTACCTTATCTTCTACTACTCCCATCCCTGTCTCTGCTGCCGCAGCCTTTGCTAAAGGTATTCTTTGCTCATTTGCTGCAAGTGCAGCAGCCTTAAAAATCTTATCTACTTGCTCTTGTGAAAATTTTGAATACTCGTCGAAGGCTTTTTTTGCCTTAGCTATAAGAATTTCAACCTCTTTTGGTTGATCCTGTCTTTTTTCTTGTTCTTTCATGATCAATCCTCCTGTTAAAAATGTATCGATATAAAAATATCGATTAACTGCTTATAATATATCTTATTTCAGAAGTAATGTCAATAAAAGATAAAAAAATATCGATAAAAATTTATTAAGAATGATTTAGATTCTCTTTGCATAGAACTTCTACATATCCTGCAAAGAGAATCAACATGATTTTTTTGATTATTGTTGTTGGTATCCTTGAAGAAAATCCCCAAGTGAGTTAATTGCGCTTTCTATTTCTGATTTGTATGGTAAAAATACTATCCTGAAATGGTCTGGAGTCTTGAGATTGAATCCAGTTCCCTGCACTAGTAGTATCTTTTTTTCTACTAATAGATCGTAGACAAATTGCCTGTCGTCAGTTATATTGAATTTTTTTGTATTTATCTTGGGAAAAAGGTAGAGTGCTCCCTGGGGTTTGACACAGCTGAGTCCTGGTATTTGTTTTACTGTCTCGTAGGCTGCATCTCTCTGCTCTTTCAATCTTCCCTCAGGAAGTAGCAGATCTTTAATTGATTGGTAACCTCCTAGGGCTGCTTGCACTGCAATTTGACCTAGAACATTGCTGCAAAGTCGCATATTTGATAAGATATCAAGACCTTCGATATAATCTTTCACAAACCCTTTATTTCCAGATAGAACCATCCATCCAACTCTGAATCCTGCTGCACGGTAGGATTTTGATAGCCCGTTGAATGTGATGCAGAGTGTGTTGTGGACAAAGCTTGCTGCGTGATGATGAACTGCATCATCATAGAGTATCTTGTCATATATCTCATCTGAAAAAAGTATAATCTTTTTTTCTTCTGCGATTTGAGCAATTGCCTCTATAATTTCTTTTGGATATACTGCGCCTGTTGGATTATTGGGGTTGATTATTACAATTCCCTTTGTCTTATCAGTTATTTTTGATTTAATATCCTCTACATCTGGGTACCAGTTTGATTTTTCATCACAGATGTAGTGGACAGGATTACCTCCTGCAAGACTAACTGCAGCTGTCCATAGCGGGTAATCAGGCGATGGGATTAGAATTTCATCGCCATTGTTCAAAAGTCCTTGCATTGTCATTACAATTAATTCGCTAGCGCCATTTCCTAGATATATGTCGTTTACATCAATTCCGAAGATACCTTTTGTCTGGTAGTATTGCATAATCGCCTTTCTTGCAGGGAAAATTCCTTTGCTGTCGCAATATCCCATCGCATTTGCAATATTTGCCTTGATATCAACGATTAGCTCTTCTGGAGTCTCAAATCCAAAGGCAGCAGGATTTCCTGTATTTAGTTTCAGTATCCTGTGCCCCTCCATCTCCATCTCTATTGCCTTCTCGAGTACTGGACCTCGTATATCGTAGCAAACACTTGCTAATTTTGAAGATTTTTGAAAGACTTTCTTATCCATAAATTCATATCTCCCGGTTTAACGCTTACTTATTCGTTACCTAGCATCTTTTCAATATCAAAAATTTCATTTATCTCAGCTTCACTCAGATCTGTGAGTTTTCTTGCAGCATCTTTAACTTTTATTTTTTCTGAAAAAGCCTTGTACGCAATTTCTGCTGCTTTATCATATCCAACCTTAGTTGCAAGCGGTGTTACAAGGGCAAGCGACCAATCTATAAAGTCTTTGCACTGCTGCTTATTGACTTTCAGCCCCTTTACACACTTTTGAGCAAACATCTGACTTGCTTCGGTTAACAACTCTAACGAGAAGATTAACTCATAGGCAATAAGCGGCTGCATAATATTTAGTTGAAGAGGAGAGTTCTGAGCCGCAATTGTAATTGTTGTGTGCTTGCCCATCACAGTCGCAGCAACTTGTATCAACGATTCTAAAATTACAGGGTTTACCTTGCCTGGCATAATCGAGCTTCCTGGCTGAAGAGAAGGAAGTTCAATCTCCCCAAATCCAGCCCGAGGTCCGCTTGAGAGGATACGCAGATCATTTCCCATCTTCATTAGTGCAGTTGCATAGACATTTAGTGCTCCCATAAGCTCTAGATTGCTATCGCGTGCTGAGATTGCTTCGAAGAAGTTATCTGCAGGTCTAAAATTTATCTTTGTTAGTTCTACAATCTTCTGAATTGCTAGTTTAGAAAAATCCTTATGGGTGTTAAGTCCTGTTCCAAGTGCGGTTCCGCCTAGTGCTAACTCCTCTACTCGAGGAAATGTAGCTTCGACACGTTCTACACACTTTTCAATCTGTTTAGCCCATCCAGAGAATTCCTGACCCACTGTCATTGGTACTGCATCTTGCAGGTGGGTTCGCCCAAGTTTTGCAGTACTCTTCTGCTCTTCAGCTTTCCTTTCGAGTTCGGATTGAAGGTTTTTCATTTGAAGAATAAGTCTATCCGCAACAATCCTTGAAGAGATATTTATCGCAGTAGGTATAACATCGTTAGATGATTGTCCCATATTCACATCATCGTTGGGGTGGACAGGCTTCTTGCTACCTAGAGGTTGTCCCGCCTTTATACTTGATATATTTGCAATTACTTCATTTATATTCATATTCCAGCTAGTGCCAGAACCTGTCTGATAGACATCAATCGGGAATTGATTATTATGTTCGCCATTGATAATTTCAGTAGCAGCCTCTTCAATTAGCTTGTATTTTGTATCATCTAATTTTCCGAGCTGATTATTTGCAGCTGCTGCAGCAAGCTTAATTGTCGCGAGAGCCTTAAGGAATTCAGAAGAAATCCTGAGTGGCGATATATTAAAATTTTCGACAGCCCTCTGTGTTTGAGCACCCCAAAGTGCTTGTTGTGGAACATTCACATCTCCCATTGAATCTTTCTCTATTCTAGTCTTGGAAAAGTCCATCAAAACCCCCATGGTAATCGTATTTATTTAAATTATAGTATCAAATTAGGGTTTTTTCTGCTAGATATATTAAAATCTTTTTTTTGAATGAGTTAAATTTAATAAACATATTTTTTCTTGTAAAAAAAACAAGTTTTTTTTGGTCTTGAATCTGAATTACCTATAATTAATATAAATAATTTGTTAAGGAGATATTTATGAAAAAAATTGTTTTTTTAGTTTGTTTAAGTTTATTTTTTTGGGGTGGAGGAGTGTTTGCCTCTTCAAAGGTTATAACAGCAGCCGCTGATCCGTGGCCTCCATTCATTATTGATGATAATGATTCTCAAGGGCTAGCAATGGAGATTATCAGAGCAGCATATAAAACCCAGGGGTATGAGGTTGTTATGAATATTGTTCCATGGGCTAGGGCTGAGATCGGAGTGAGAAATGGTACCTATGATCTATTGCCTCCGACCTGGTATACCGAGGAGAGGAGCAAAGTTTTTGACTTTAGCGATGCATATGCATACAATCAGGTGAAATTTATCAAGCGAAAAGGAGATCTATTTGTCTATACAGATATTTCTGATTTGACAGGTAAGGTTATTGGTGTAGTTCGGGGGTATGGATATGATGATGCCTTTTCAACAGCTACTAATTTTAAAAAGTACGAGTCTGCTGATTTTATTACAAATATAAAGATGTTGGTTGCTAATAGGCTAGATCTGACTATTGAGGATGAGATTGTTGCTCGGTCAGTTATCCAGCAGGAAGATCCAGCCCTCTTAGATCAGATTGAGTTTGTCGATCGACCTCTTAGTAAAAAACCTCTCTATCTAGCTGTCGGTCTTCAGAATCCACGATGTAAGGAGTTAATTTCAGCTTTTAACAAAGGTTTGAAGGTTATAAAGGCTGATGGAACTTACTCGAAGATTGTTGCTAAATATGGCATTACTTTTTAAAAATTTAGCATAACTATTCCAATCGCGTTTTATTTCTATACTAAAGTAGATATTTTATGTTACTATTATGTAATAATAAATTTGGAGAATAGTTATGCGAAAAATTCTATCCATCTGCCTTTTTACTCTTATCGCAGTATCAGTGTTTGCAGATGATTTTAATATATCGGAAGCGATTTCATCTGGGAATGCCTTAGATTACAACGAGGATGCAAGATTTTCTGGTTACAATAGGATTGAATCTGTTCATTTTTCAATAATATATGAACCTGTCTTTGAAGAGGCTGCCTTTGAGGTCTACACCTGGTGTGATGATATCTACGAGGATTTAGCTGAGTTCTTTGACGTGCAGCCATCTAGATTGAAATTGATAATTCGTGGACGAATAGATGGCTCGAATGGCAGTTATTCCCCAATGCCGGAGCATATCAATCTCTATGTGACCTCTCCATCTGATTTTTTCCTTGGAGCTCGAACTGAGAATTGGTTAAAGGCTCTGCTTATCCACGAGATGACACACTATTTCCATATTGGGTATGAGGATGGGTTCTTCTATTCTCTTTCAAAAGCCTTTGGTAGTATTGTTAAGGCTGCACCATCAGCATTCCAGCCTGGATGGATGATGGAAGGAATCACCACTAACACAGAGACTATCTTCTCAAATGGAGGTCGAGGTCGAAATCCTTTTTTTGAGATAATCTATAAGTCGCTAATTCTTGAACAGAATATGTTTGATCTAAAACAGGCTGCATACTCTTCGAATTTTCAACCTTATGGTCGAATTTATGTTGCAGGATATATCATTGTAGATCATATACTGAGAAATTATGGTGATGATGCATTTTTGAAGATTCATAAGGAGACAATTCGCAATCCACTTGCCCCATACAAGGCAATAGAGAAGGTTCTTGGCAAGCCAATGGCAAGTGTCTATGATGATATGAAAGAGGAGCTGTTGCTGAAGTATCAGGACTCCCTCAATCTGCCTAAGTCTGAGGTCGTTGTTCCTCTGCGTGAATCTAGCTGGGCTAGACCCTTTCTTGCTGAAGATCGATGGATTATCTACCGTAGCGATCCAGATAGGGGATCCGCAGTTGTCAGCTTTGATCCAATTTCCAAGAAAGAGGATATTATAAAAAAGGTCTCATTGACCGACCGCTACTCGATTGATGTAAGCCCAGATGCTACTCAAGCAATCTTGAGTGTCGGAGCTACCGATGTCGCTCATCCAGCAGGTAGTAGCATGGTCGCAGATCTCTATTCGCTTGATTTAGAAAAAGGTCAATTAAAGCGAATCACAAAGAACAAACATCTGTGGCACCCAGTCTATTTTGGCGAGGATAAGGTTGTTGCAGTACAGCGACGAAGCTCATACTCAGATCTAGTCTTAGTTGATCTTGTCTACGGAACTATTGAGGTATTATTTTCGCGAGAACAGTGCTCTGTCTTCAATCCATCTATCAGTCCAGACCTCTCTATGATTGTCTTTGCTGTTAACTCTAGAGGTGTTCAAAATTTATGGGTCTATGATACCACCACCGACGAGGTTAGAGAGTTGACAGGTCCTAGTAATAGTTGTGAATATTATAGCAGGTTTATCTCAGATAAAAAGCTGATCTTCTCGTCAGACAGGGAGGGAGACCTTCGATTGTACCAGTATGATTTTGAAAACTCGAAGTTTGCGCAGATACATCGGGATAGGGTTGCTGCGATTGATGGCCTTGTTGTTGGCGATTACCTTTATTACAACTCATATTCGACTCAAGGGTATACGATAAAGAAGGTTGAGCTTGATGAGACAGCCTATGTTGAGGTAGACTTTTCAAAAAAGAGAGAGTATCCAGAACTTTTTTCATTTAAGAAGCCAGAAAAAATTAAAAAATACCACGATGTTCCTGATTTTATTGCCTGGGCACCTGTTCCTCTTAATTTAAATCTTGTCTACTCTTCGCAGAACTGGTTTGGCATAGGTTTTTCAATATTCTCTAGATCTTCAGTAACAGATAATTCTCTACAATTCATAGCAACAAATCCTTATAATAATTTCCAGCCCAATCTTTTTCTCGATACTAGCTTCGATATTTGGCGATTCCCGACAACATTCTCTTTCAAAAATTATTATACAACCTTTCAGGATTCAGATAATCCGGATCTCCTTCGATACTCTCAGGTAGTCAATACTGCTTTGAATATGGATTTCCCATTGTATTATACATCTATCGGAAGTGACCATTTTAGGATAAAATATAGTGCTGGGTTAAATTATCAGTACTCCATGTCGAAAAATGATCCATTTATGATGTTTGATGTTCCAAATTTTGATATCCAAAGTTTTGATCAATCTCACAATCTTGAAGTCTCTAACTCTTTGAGCTTTACCTATTCGCAATCTTCGTCTATGAGGAATCTCTTCCCAGGCAACTCGGTTGGGTTTAATTTTAGAAATATTATATCCACTCCAATTGATGGAAAATCTTTACGTACAATAACACTTTTTGGATTAGAGGCAAATATCAAGACCTTTGACAAGCAGAGCATCTATCTACAGTGTTCTATTGGATATTCAAACTTTGCTAATGTGGCATATTCTTTTGCTTCAAATGGGTTTGCACTTCAATCTCAGGCTGAGAAGGGAGCTTTGTTGCTTTCTTTTGGGTATAGCTTCAATATTGCAGAGTTTGATCTACCTCTATTTTGGAGCTTGAACTGGCAGGCAATAGGTGCGAGGATCTTCCTCTCCACAAAGATGAAATTCGATATAGAGGCAGCTCTCTTTACATATGATCCATATCTCTATTTTGGACTAGAAGTGGTTAATTTACTTGGCTTTGCTCAAGCAGTCTTCCCATTGAAGGCTGGACTTGTTCTGAGAGTTGATACCTCAGGTGCCAATCAGTTTGACCCATCTACAGATATTGTCCCAATATTTAGCCTTGATTTCTCCCAGTATCTTGGGATAACTCGAAGAGACAAAACTCTTGAAAATATCACAAATCAAGGGGTAGATATTCATCAATATGTGAAGTAATTCAACTTTTATACTCTAAAAAAAACAGGTATATTGACATCGAATAGATATATAAATATTCTATTACTTGTATGATAAATAATAAACCTGTTTTTTTTATTGGAATGAAGCATTGTGGAAAATCTACTCATGCAAAACTCTATGCAGAGCGTGTGGGATTAAGTTTTGTTGATATCGATGATATGATAGAGGAGATTTATCTTGAAGAGAGTGGTCAAGGTCTTTCTTGTCGCGAGATCTACAGAGATAAAGGTAAAGAGACCTTCATGGAGTATGAGTTTCTCGCTATTGAGAGGATTCTATCGCAGGACTTTGATGGGGTTATTGCACTTGGTGGAGGAGTTGCATCAAACACTAAGGCAATTGAAAGATTGAGAGGTAGCGGGTTCTTCGTCTATATAGAGGTTGAGCCAGAGATTCTCTTTGATAGAATCAAGTGGAGAGGGCTTCCTCCTTTTCTTGACACAGAGAACCCATACCAGACATTTCTAGAACTTTATGAGCAGAGAAGCAGAGTCTACCAGGATTTAGCAGATATTGTAATTTGTCCAGAGAATACTGATAGAGTCAAGGTCGCAGAGTTGATATATCAAAGATTGAAGGGGTTAAGATGAGTGGTAATAGTTATGGAAAAATTTTTAAGGTAACAACCTTTGGAGAGTCTCATGGCAGGGCTATTGGAGTAATTGTCGATGGGGTCCCAGCAAATATAGATATTGATGTGGAAAAAATCCAATATGATCTGGATAGGCGACGACCCGGGCAGTCTAGGGTCTCAACCGCGCGCAAGGAATCTGATAAGGTTGAGATTTTATCTGGTGTATTTGAGGGCAAGAGTACAGGCACTCCTATTGCGATGGCAATATTCAATGAGGATCAATTATCAAAAGATTACTCAAATATTGCAGAACTTTTTCGCCCTGGACATGCAGATTATACTTTTTTTAAAAAATATGGAATAAGAGATTACCGTGGTGGTGGTCGATCTTCAGGGCGTGAGACTGCTGCAAGGGTTGCTGCTGGAGCAATTGCTAAGATGGCCTTGGCTAAGGTTGGGGTTAGTATTGTTGCGTGGGTAGGACAGGTTGGTCCAATTATTTGCCAGAGTCATGACGAATCTGAGATTGAGAATAATATCATGAGGGCGCCAGACCCTGTTGCTGCTGCAGATATGGAAAAATATGTTGTAAAGGCGAAGAAAGATGGTGATAGTTGTGGTGGAGTTGTAGAGTGTCGAATCCGGGGGCTTGAGGCTGGTCTTGGCGAGCCTGTATTTGACAAACTTGATGCTAAATTAGCACAAGCAGCGCTCTCGATTGGTACTGTTAAAGGGATTGAGTTTGGAGCAGGTTTCAAGGTAGCTGAAATGTATGGAAGTCAGAACAATGATGAGATTACCGCTTCGGGATTTAAGAGTAACAATAGCGGTGGAATTCTTGGCGGAATATCAAACGGAGATGAGGTAGTCTTTCGAATAGCAGTTAAACCTACAGCCTCAATCTACAAGAAACAGACCACGGTTGATCAGAATAATGTAGAGCAGAAATTTTTGATAAAAGGCCGTCATGATCCTTGTATCTGTCCGAGAGTTGTACCTGTGATTGAAGCAATGTCTGCAATTACAGTATTTGACCTATATTTGCGAAATAAATTGTCAAGAATGTAGCTTATAATTTATTTTCCTAAATATTTCTATAAAAAAATACGATTATTAAAGTATGAAAAAAATTATTACATTAATTATGCTGATTTTTGTCAGTATTAACATATTCTCTTTGGAAAAGGTGAAGACACAAGAGATTCTTCTTGAAGTTAAAGATAATGGTTTTGTCTTGTTGATTCCCAGAAATTATGGAACTGGTTCAATCTTGTTAACTAATCAGCCACACTCTTCAAGTCAGATAAGCTATGGGCTTCGAAATGCAAACTATCACCCAGAGCATATCTATCAGAGGCGTATCCTAGATGGAAAGGTGTTGGATAACGAATATTCTGGTCTCTATCTTGCTGATTCCGAGGTTGAGTATATCTCAGGTAAACCATATTTTCGTTTTTTTATTGAAAAAAAGATCTACTGGGGATTCCCTAATCTTGATAACGGTGTGATAAATATCCGTCCTGGAGCGACAATAAATATTCGTTCCTTCGAGAAGAGATTTTGCGACTATTCTGGTCGTTTAGTGGATCAGCCCTACACTTTTAAGTTTATTCAGCCACAACAGGAAGTAGTCCCAACCGAGGAACCCGCACCTGAGCCGCAGCAGGAGGTAGCCCCAACCGAGGAACCCGCACCTGAGCCACAACAGGAGGTAGCCCCAACTGAGGAACCAGCACCCGAGCCACAACAGGAGGTAGCCCCAACCGAGGAACCAGCACCCGAGCCACAACAGGAGGTAGCCCCAACCGAGGAATCAGCACCTGAGCCGCAACAGGAGGTAGTCCCAACCGAGGAGCCAGCACCCGAGCCGCAGCAGGAAGTAGTCCCAACCGAGGAGCCTGCACCTGAGCCGCAGCAGGAGGTAGCCCCAACCGAGGAACCCGCACCTGAGCCACAACAGGAAGTAGCCCCAACCGAGGAACCCGCACCTGAGCCACAGCAGGAAGTTGTCCCAACCGAGGAGCCAGCACCTGAGCCGCAGCAGGAGGTAGTCCCAACCGAGGAACCCGCACCTGAGCCGCAGCAGGAGGTAGCCCCAACCGAGGAACCCGCACCTGAGCCGCAGCAGGAAGTAGCCCCAACCGAGGAACCAGCACCTGAGCCGCAGCAGGAGGTAGCCCCAACCGAGGAGCCAGCACCTGAGCCGCAGCAGGAAGTAGCCCCAACCGAGGAACCAGTGGTTTTTTCAGAAGAGGCTACACTATGTGCTGAAGGTTTGACTTCAGAGTTGAGCGGGGTCTTGCACAAGGTCACAAAGACAGAGCAGATGTTTAACTTGATTCTTGATTCGATTGTCCCAGCAGATGATGCTGATATTGTTTTTGTAGTGGATACAACCTTGTCAATGGCTGATGAGTTTGACTATTTCACAAAAAACATTGGAAGGTTGATGCTTGAGATTGAGAAAAAGGTAAAAAATCCTCGTTATGGAATTGTCTTCTATCGTGACTTTGGATCATATTATGTGACTGATGTTCATTTTTTTACAAAAAATAAAGAAAAATTCTTAGAGATTGTGCAGATGGCAGTTTCTGCAGGTGGTGGCGATATTCCTGAGGCCTTGTACGAGGCAATCTATGAGATAAATAGATTTGAGTTTTTTTCAGATAATAGATATTTATATATTTTAACTGATGCTCCTGGTCAAGAAGATAGTTCTATCTCTTTTCTTGATGCTGTTGATACAATTGAATATTTTGAGATGAAATTGTTTTTTCTGTTGTTTATGGAAGATTTGCAATAAAATTTTCTAATAAATTGATTTTATATATTAAATTACTATACTTTAGATAGTAATTCTATATGGAGCATGCTATGAAAAAATCGGTTGATTTTTTAAATAAGAATAGAGGAAAGTTCTTCACTGGCAATTATCCGTCACTATCTCAGCTTTTTTCAATTGTAGCTACTAATAATCCTGGAAATATATTCTTGACCGAGGCTTCTAACTCTGTTTCGAAGAGCTGGTCTTACTCGGAGGCAGAGCGAGAGATAAAGATGGTAGCAGCTGATCTTATAAATCGAGGTTTTATGCCTGGTGATAAGGCTATGCTGGTTGGGACAAACTCTGCCGAGTGGATTTTTGCCTTTTTTGCTATACAATATGCAGGTGGAACTGCTGTCCTTGCTGATTTTCACAACTCTTTTGACAATGTTGACGAGATTATGTCAGGCACAGAGATTAAGCTTTTTTTTCTTGATAGTGAGGTTGTTGCAAAGGTTAGTAAAAATTTCAGTGTTAGTTCAGATAATGTTATTTCGCTTACGCCAGGGACAAACGGTTATCTTCTTGATATAAATTCTTCGCCAGATATTGATTTTCCTGGCTCATCGTGTGATGACTCTGCAATAATAAACTTTGTTAGTGATTCCTCTGTCTTAAATCTTTCAATATTTACTCAAGGTGATATCGTCAAGAAGGTTTTTGAGTTTGTTGATGAGAAAAATTTGACTAGAGACGATGTTATCTATACTAATTATAGTTTCTTTCACAATGAGACACTTGAGCGTGTTGTTTTTCCTTCTATTTTCAATGTAGCTACCCTTGTTGTAGGATTCTATTCAGATACTGAATCGCTAGTGAAGATGATTGGGTCTGAGAATATCTCTGTTTTCTTCAGTTCTAGTGCTTTTTTTAATGAATTTCTAGTAGATTTTGAGAAAATTGTTCGGAAGAGGAGTCGCATCTCGTTGTTGCGATTTAAGATTCGTCTTGGGTTTAATGGGTTTTTTAGATTTGTCTTTCGCACGAATTTGTTCAGGCCTCTGTTTAAATCTACCTTTGCAAAGCACTCTATATTGAATCTACGCGCACTCTATTATGTTTTTTCAGATGGTAAAAAAAAGAATAATTTAAGGCTTTATCTCCTTGGTGTAAGGCATTAATATTTGACTTTTTTTACCTTTTTGAGTAGTTTATATCTTTGCTAGGGAGATTCATTATGAAAAGAAATCTGTTTTTTTTACTTATTCTCTGTATTACTCTTGCTTGTGAGATTGAGTCAAATCAAATCCTGACTAATGGTCGGGATTTTATGTTGTATGTAAATGTCTCTGAGGACCCTGAGTCTTCTAGGCAATCTACTGGTATTCTTCCTGCGGTTTATGAGTCTCGCTCTCTTGTAGCCGGCGGGGCTGTAGATCCTATGGCTTCTAGACCTCGTCCTGATAGGAGAGAGCGTCCTGGATTCGAATCTTTTGGTGTTTCGCGCGCCTTTGCTACAGGATTAACTCCTAGCGATAAAACTGCTAAGTTGTATGTAGATAGAATAAAAAAAGATTTTACCTTGATGTATGGTGATGCTTCCTCAGAGGTGTTAATATATGCTGAAACTTCGAGGTTATCTAGTTATGCTAGTTTTAACTGGGATGCTTTAGGTTCTAGGTTTGATGATAGTATTTATCCAACTGTTACAGGGGTCTTTGGTGATTATGAGGATGTTGATGAAAATGAAAAGGTCGTTATGATCTGTTATCAAATGTCAGAAGATAATATCGCAGGGTACTTTTGGGCAACTGATCTGCAACTTAGTTCATCTACAAACGGAATGGATGCTTTTTTTATAAATCTACCAATGCTTGGTTATAATACTGAATCTCTTGATGGTCTTATTGCACATGAATTTCAACATCTAGTTAATGGTTCGCGTAGGATTTTCCGTAATAATAATCTTGAGATGGAGGCTTGGCTAGATGAGGCATTAGCTGAATATGCAGCTTTTCTTCTTGATGGGAATATTAAGAGTGATCATATTGCCTCTTATAGTGCTGATGTTAGTGGTGTCTTTCGTAATGGTCTTGGTCTTGTTAGTTGGGATGGTGATATGCCTGATTATACTTTGTCCTATCTTTTTGCAGCTTATTTGCGAGCTCAAGCTGGAAGTGATGATATATTCAAGAGTATTATAGATCACGAGAGTCCTGGTGCTGCAGCTGTTTTAAATGTTATGAAGGCAGTTGATACAGAGTTTAACTCATTTTCTAAGATTATAACTGCTTTTAGAGTTGCCAATCTAGGGATAAAAACTTCTGGAATCTATAGTTATGAGTCTGATAGTGCGGATTTTAAATTCAATAATTATGAACCAACATCTGTTGCTAGATTGACTCATAGATTGAGTGCTGGTGGTGCTTTTTATATAAATTATCCAGTAAGTGGTCAGAGTGGGGTCAGTTTGCCTTCTACTGCGGGCAAAAACATAGTCTTAATCAAAGGATCTGATATTGACTGAGATTTGTGTAGGGATAATATTGGTTCTTACTGATTGTTAAGAACCAATATTAGAAATTAAATGAAGTTTCTTTCAGACTATTAGCGTATGCCTGATTTGTAATCTTTGTTAAATAGGTTTCAGCTTCTGTCTTCTGTCCACGATATACAAATAGAGAGTATAGGTCGCCAAGCAGTTCATCAGCTTCTGTTCTGTTTGTTAAGTAATCATCTTTCGATATTACATCCCCAAAGATATCTTCTAGTTCTTCATTTGTCGGTTTAAAATCAAATATATTTTCCATTACCTAATTATAGTCTTAAAATTATTTTTTGAAAAGATAAAATGTGTGTAAAATTTATAAATTATTGAGTGAAAGTGAAAATGTCTTTAATTAATCTAAGGCTGAGTCTTTTTACAATTTTTTGAGTTTGTTTTGGCATATTTTTTAGCTTTATTGTTGAGGAATTAGATACTTGTTGTTTTAATCTGCGGTTGTTGAGCTCAATTTTATTTAGCTTGCTTATAGCTATTGTGTTAATTTGACCAAAAATTATTCTAATTGATTGAAGGATTCTCGCTTATATTGTATTCTCTTAGAAGGAGTTGTTATTTATGGAAAAGAAGCCTTTATATTTGTTAGATGGTTATAGTTTGATTTATAGAACATATTTTGCCTTTATGAGAAAGCCTTTGATTAACTCAAAGGGGATGAATGTCTCGATTTTATATGGATTTTTTAATACACTGTTCTCTTTTTTTGAAAAATATAAGCCTGAGTGTTTTGCTGTTGTCTTGGATCCAGTTGGTCCTACATTCAGGCATCAGATGTATGAGGCCTACAAGGCTAATCGTGAGAAGGCGCCTGAGGATTTGCATGCACAGATACCTGTTGTCGAGGAGATTCTCGCAGCTCTTAAATTGCCTATTCTTAGGCGGGATAATTTTGAGGCTGATGATATTATTGCTACTATTGCGAAGATGTGTGATGAGCAGGGAAGAAAATGTTATATCTTGAGTAGTGATAAGGATTTGATGCAGCTTGTTAGTGATAATGTTAAGATGCTCAAGGCTGATTCTGGCGATTATATTGAGATAGGTTATGACGGGGTTGTCGAGAAGATGGGGGTTAGACCTGATCAGATTATCGATTATCTGTCGCTTATTGGCGATACTGCGGATAATATTCCAGGTGTCAAGGGGGTTGGCCCTAAGACTGCGGCTGGGCTCTTGCAGAAGTATGAGACTCTGGACAATATCTATAATAATCTTGAGGCTCAGACTAAGTCGGTGCAGGCTAAGCTTGCTGATAACAGAGAACTTGCCTATTTGAGTCGTTCGCTTGTTGTGTTGGCTACTGTTGAGGATCTTCCTGAACCTGAGACTCTTGAGCTAAGCGGGTTTGATCGTGGCAGTGCTGGTGATATCTTTGCTGAGTATGAGATCAAGGCCTTTGCTTCGAGAAAGGGTGGTTCGAATTCAGAAGGGTCTGGGGATGGTTCTTCTGTTGCTGCTGTTAAGGAGAGTTTTAAGGCTGGGAGTGTTGTAACTGTTCTTGATGAGGCTGGGCTAGAGGCTATGTTTAAGGTTTTAGCTGAGAAGAGGCTTTTTGCTTTTGATATTGAGACTGATAATATCGATGAGATGGTTGCATCTCCAGTTGGGTTCTCTTTTGCTGCTAGCAAGAGTAATGGGTATTATCTTCCGCTAGTTGCTTCCGGTGCAGAGTGTCTAGATGCAGAGCTGGTTAAGATGCGTTTGAAGGAATTTTTCTCAAATAAAGAGTTAAAGGTTGTCGGACAGAACATCAAGTATGATTACAAGGTTTTGAGACGGTGGGGAGTTGAGATCTTTCCATATTTTGATACTATGATTGCGGCTTGGCTAATTGATGCTCAGTTTGGTGCTTATGGCATGGATAGGCTGGCTGCGGATTTCTTGAATTATTCTACTATAAAATTTTCTGATCTTGTCGGGAAGGATCAACTTTTTTCTGATGTAGAGATTGGGCTAGCTTCGGATTATGCTGGTGAGGATGCAATTGTTACTTTCAGGCTTTTCCGTCTCTTTGAACAGAAATTGATTGAATCTGGGTTGATAAATATTTTATATACTATTGAAATGCCTTTGCTTAAGATTTTGGCTGATGCTGAGATGCGAGGGATTATTGTTGATACTAAGATGCTTGGTTTTTTTGAAAAAAAGCTCTTAGCACAGTTGGATGGATATCAAAAAGAGATTTATCAGCTCTGCGGTAAGGAATTTAATATAAATTCTACAAAGCAACTTCAAGAGGTTCTGTTTGAGGATCTAAAGCTTCCAGCAACTAAGAAGACTAAGACTGGGTACTCTACAGATATTAGCGTTTTGACAGAGTTGGCTTTTTTACATCCTGCGCCTAAGTTAATTCTTGAGCATAGAATGGTCTCTAAGCTTGTCTCTACATATGTCAAGGCCTTGCCTGAGTTGGTTAACCCAGCGACACTGCGGCTTCACACTAAATTTGTGCAGACTGGTACTGCGACTGGGCGATTGTCTAGCCGGGACCCTAATCTTCAGAATATTCCAATTAAGACAGAGCAGGGTCGGTTAGTGCGAAAGGCTTTTGTTCCAAAAGATGGTTATGTATTTGTCAGTGCAGATTATTCGCAGATTGAGCTGGTTCTTCTTGCACACTTGTCTCAGGATAGTGATTTGATGGATGCATTTAAACGTGGCGAAGATATTCACAAGGAGACAGCTTCTTTCTTGTTTGGGACTGATATCGGGCTTGTTACTGCGGAGCAGAGGCGTGTTGCTAAGACTATCAACTTTGGGGTTATCTACGGGATGAGTAGTTTTAGGCTTAGTCGTGAGCTTGGGATTCCTATGTCGACTGCAAATACTTTTATTGAGTCATATTTTACACGGTTTGGTGGCTTGCGTAAGTATATCGACGAGACTGTTGCTTTTGCTGAGTCTAATGGCTATGTGGAGACCTTGCTTGGTCACAGGCGACCTATTCTTGGGATAAATAGCCGTAACAAGACAGAGAAGAGTGGTGCTGAGCGTGTGGCATTGAATACGGTTATTCAGGGTAGCGGTGCTGATGTTATCAAGATTGCAATGATTAAGAGTGACAAGATGATACGTGAGAAGTCGCTTGATGCTTCATTGTTGTTGCAGATTCATGATGAGCTTCTTTTTGAGGTGGAAAAAGATTTTGCGCCTGAGTTTGCGGTTAAATTAAAGGCTGTGATGGAGTCGGTTGTTCTTTTAGATCTTCCGCTTCGAGTCTCAGTTGAGATTGGTAATAATTGGGGCGAATTGCACTAGGCGGAGGCTTCTATGGTTATTGGTATTGTCGGAAAGTCAGGAGCGGGGAAAAACTTTGTTGCAAATTATTTTGAAGAGCAGGGTTTTGTTCACGTGGATCTGGATCTTCTTGGCCACCGCGGTTTGATTCTGGCTGGCGGGAAGATTCGAGAGGTCTTTGGTGAGCAGGTCATTGCAGCAGATGGGCAGGTAGATCGCAAGGCGCTTGGGAGTATTGTCTTCGTGGATGAGGAGAAGCTGAGATTGTTGGAGTCTATTGTTTTTCCTGAGATTAAAAGGTTGCTGGAGGCGATTCTTGCTGTCGAAGGCGTAGATTATGTTATCATGGGGGTGAAATGGTTTGAGGTTGGGGCGGATTTTGGGTGC